>JANOWU010000202.1:0-2463 GCA_031418035.1 Acidimicrobiia bacterium | reverse complement strand
AATCATCGCAACACCACGACCGGTGAGGAAGTGCGACACGGACTTCTCCGAATAGTCGAGAACATCGAGGAGTTCCCCGGGCGACAGGTCGTCGACCTCGAGGAAGTGGCGAGGCGTCATGGATTCACGTCTGCGATGGCCGCTCGGATGAGCGCGACGCCCTCATCGATGTGCGCATCGGAGATGTTGAGGGGCGGCGCCAAGCGCAACGCCGTGTCGGTGACCGCATTGCACACAAGGCCCAACTCCATGAGACGCAGGTACACACCCTTTGCATTTCCACCGGACAGCTCAACGGCGATGAGCATGCCGAGACCACGCACGTCGGCAACACCGGGAACCTGGCGAAGTGCAGTTTGAAGTCGCTCCCCCGCGCGTGCCGCCGCTTCGTCGGTGTGCTCGCGCTCCATCACCTGCAAAACGGCAAGGGCCGCGCTCGACGCCATCGGCTGACCGCTGTAGGTCGATCCATGGTCTCCGGGTTTGAATGCCGCAGCGATCTCCTTCTTCGCCCAGCACGCGCCGATCGGCATCCCGTTTCCGAGGGCCTTTGCGAGGGTGATCACGTCGGGACGCGAGTCATGGTCGAGGAAGTGCTGCCATCCGAACCACTTCCCGGTCCGACCGAGCCCGGTCTGAATTTCGTCGACCATGAAGAGGAGATTTCGTTCGTCACAGAGGCGACGAATGTCGGCAAAGTATCCGGCTGGCGCAGGATTCACGCCGCCTTCTCCCTGCACGGGTTCGATCATGATTGCGGCGACCGTGGGGTCGACCAAGCGTTCGAGATCTTCGACGTTTGCCCACTCGGCATGTCGAAAACCGTCGGGCAGCGGCTGAAACGCCTCGTGCTTGGCGGGTTGCCCCGTCATGTGCAGAGTCGCGAGGGTACGCCCGTGAAAGCTTCCGAACGCGCTGATCACCCCATGGCGGCCGTGTCCGGCCCACTTGCGGGCCAGCTTGATCGCGCACTCGTTGGCCTCCGCGCCAGAGTTGGCGAAGAAAATCTGGCCACCGCCGCCGAGGAGCGCATCGACTCGCATGGCAACCTGTGGTCCGACGCTGGTGGCGAACAGGTTGGAGACGTGAAGCAGTGTCGACGCCTGTTCCGCAACTGCAGCTGCGACTTCCGGGTGCGAGTGGCCGAGCGAGGTAACAGCAAGTCCACAGAGGAAGTCGAGGTACCGCTTTTCGTCGATGTCCCAAAGTTCGGTTCCGCGGCCTCGGACGAATGTCGCCGTCGGGGCGCCAAACGTCGGCATCAGGGGACAGTAACCCGCCCGTGCTGCTGCATCGGCGCCCGGCACTGCTGCCACCGACTCCGCATGTGTCTTCACCATCGTTGCGCTCCAGTCACTTCGGTTCCAATGCCTTCTTCGGTAAAAACTTCGAGGAGCAACGAATGCGGAATCCGTCCGTCGAGAATGTGAGCCTTGGCCACTCCGTGGTCAATCGCGTGGATGCAGGACTCGATCTTCGGGATCATGCCCTCGGTGAGGATCCCATCGTCAAGCATCTTCTGGAGCTCTTGGCTGTCGACCGAACTGATAAGGCTCGTCGGATCGTTGACATCGGCGCGCAGGCCTTCGATGTTCGTGAGATACACGAGCTTCTCGGCGCGTAACGCCCCGGCAATGGCCCCCGCTGCCGTGTCGGCGTTGACGTTGTACGCCTGGCCGTTGCCGTCGGTGCCTATGGTCGCAATCACCGGAATCGATTCCTCTGCGAGCATACGTTTAAGAAACGCCACGTTCACTTTCGTCACGTCGCCCACGAACCCGAGCTCCGGATCGCGACAGGTCACCTCGAGAAGGTTCGCGTCTTCGCCGCTCACCCCGACAGCGGCCGACCCATGAACGTTGAGCGCAGCGACGATGTCGCGGTTGACCTTTCCGACAAGAACCATGCGCGCGACCTCCAGGGTTGGCGCATCGGTAACACGTAGGCCGTTTCGAAACTCGCTGGTCAGATTGAGTTTCTTCAACATGTCGGCAATCTGCGGTCCGCCCCCGTGCACGACGACTGGGTGCATACCTACGGATCTCATCAGCACGATGTCTTCGGCAAAGATGCTCAGTGCCGTGCGCTCGTCGGCGCCGCTCAACACGTTGCCGCCGTACTTCACCACGACCACCTTGCCGTAGAAGCGTTTGATGTACGGCAACGCTTCGATCAAGACAGCGGTCTTCTCCAAGGCGCTGCGCTTCGTCACGTCGGCACTCACGGGTACACCGCGGTCACGGGAAGTCCCAGTGTTTCTTCCATTCCCAATGCCAGATTGAGTGATTGCAGGGCGCCACCGGCCGTTCCCTTCACAAGGTTGTCGATCGCCGAAATCACGACCACGGTTTTGGTGCGCTGGTCGAATCGTGCGGTCACGAGGCACAGATTCGTACCCGCCGTGGCCTTTGTGGTCGGAGAAGCCTCGATCACCTTGACAAATGGTTCGTTTGCATAGAAGTC
>JANOWU010000201.1:0-39608 GCA_031418035.1 Acidimicrobiia bacterium | reverse complement strand
AGGGTGCGACTTTAACTTCCGTCGGCGAGCGACCCCAGTCCGCCAGGCGTACCCCGCTGCGAATTCCGCTGGTCCCTCAGGCTTGTGGTGCGTTTGGCACCCTTGTGGTGCGTTCGGCCAGCCCAAACGCACCACAAGCGGCCCAAACGCACCACAAGCCCGGACGGCAGGGGCAGGGTTTCGATCAGCAGGGTTTCGGGCAGGGGCTCGCAGGGGCAGGGGCAGGGCAGGGGCAGGGTTTCGTGGGCCTGCGGGTTAGGGGTCGAACAGCACGCCGGGGTTGAGCCGGTTCTGCGGGTCGAGGGCCCGCTTCACGAGCAACATGGCATCGACGTCGGCGTCGCCACGCTGGCGACGCAACCACGAACGCTTCGCGCGCCCGATCCCGTGCTCGGCGCTGACACTGCCACCTCGGGCGAGCACGTCACCGAGGACTGCATATTCGACCGCGTGTTCTTGCGACGCGTCCTGGGCACCGAGCACGTTGACGTGCAGATTGCCATCTGCGATATGTCCGAACACGTGAACCTGAGCACCCGGACACACCTTTGCGACCAGGGCGTCGATCGCCTGCTCGAACGGGTCGAGCGCATCGACGGGGAGGCTGACGTCGAGCTTTACCGGAATACCAAGTGTACTTAGTGCTTCGGTATGACGCTCGCGCCAGTCCCAGAGCCCGCGTCGCTCACGTTCGCTCGCCGCAACGATCGCATCGCGGCCATACCCAGGAATCGACGCGAGTTCGGCCAGCACATCCGCAAGTGCACGTTGTTCTCGGTCCGAGAGCGCGTCCGATGGCGACGTCCCTTCGTCTGCGCCCCCTCCCCCGGTCACCAGGTTCAGGAACAGCACCTTCTCCGGTCCGAACTCGGGCGGGACCGCGCGCCGAAGATGCATTGCCATCATGTCGACGCCCGGGCGACGAATGATCTCGGCCGCATCGACGATCACACCGTGGCGCTGCAGGGACCGGACGCTCTGCAGCCCCGCCTCCAACGTTGGGACCGCCAGCGCAACGGACACCATCGACTCACCGCCGGGCACCAGTCGTAGCCGGACCGCCGTGATGATTCCGAGCGTCCCCTCGCTTCCGACCAAGATCGATGCAAAATCAAACCCCGTGTTGTCCTTCAACAATCCGGTCATGCGAGACACGATGGTGCCATCGGCCAGCACAGCTTCGATGCCAACGATCTGCGCGCGCATCATGCCGAAACGGATGACCGACATGCCGCCGGCATTGGTCGCCGCCATGCCACCGATGGTCGCGGAATCCCGAGCCCCGAGATCCACGGGGAACGACAGCCCCGAGGCGCGGGCGTGAGCCTGCACGTCGGCCAACGTCACGCCAGCCCCAACGGACACCTGGAGGGCAGCTGTATCGACGTCGCCGACAACGTTCAGACGTGCCGTCGACACGATGACGGCTTCCTCATCGGCGATGGAACCGCCGACGAGCCCGGTGTTGCCACCCTGCGGGACGAGGGCGAGCCCGGCCGAAACGACGAGCTTGACCACCGACGCGACCTCGTGCGTCGAACCGGGGCGCACCACGGCAGCGGGTGATCCCACGAATCGGCGGGTCCAGTCACTGCGAAACGACGCAAGTTGATCCGGATCGACGATGACGTTCGACGCACCGACCACACCACGCAGGGACTCCATGAGCGATCCGACGTCTGGAGAATCGATCGGTGGCATCTGCGCATCGTAGAACCGCAGGGCACGAGCCGCATCGCACGAACCGCAGGGGCACGTGCCGCATCGCACGAGCCGAACCGCACGAGCCGGTGGGAAGGGACGGCGGCCGACTCGGCAGTAGCGTGGTCGCGTGCTAGTTCCCGGGCCTCTCGTCAGCGCGTTCATCCCGAGTCCCTCGAGCGGTCAACTTCGTCTCGGCCCACTCGTGCTCAACGCATACGGCCTGTGCATCGCGGTCGGCGTCGTGGCGGGTGTCTGGTTGGCGAACCGACGGTGGGTCGCCCTGGGCGGAAGCCCCGACACCATCAACCGGGTGGCGACCTTCGCCGTTCCGGCGGGAATCGTTGGAGCCCGGGCGTACCACGTCATTACCGACTGGAAGTCCTTTCAGGGACGCTGGGGTGAAGTGTTCTATGTCTGGAAAGGTGGACTCGGAATTTGGGGAGGTGTGTTCCTCGGCGCCGTCGCGGCCTGGCTGGTCGCTCGTCGGCTACACCTCGACATCGGAGCGCTTTTCCATGCCGCCGCTCCCGCCGTGCCGCTCGCCCAGGGAATCGGTCGTTGGGGGAACTGGTTCAACATCGAATTGTTCGGACGCCCCACCACGTTGCCCTGGGCTCTACAGGTCCCCAAAGATAAGCGCCCAGACGGATATGAGTCCTTCGCCACTTTTCATCCGACGTTTTTGTACGAGTTCCTCTGGAACATCGCGATCGTGATCGTCGTTGTCGCGCTCAGCGCCTGGCTCCTGACGCGCTTCCGCAAAGGAGCAGCCTTCGCCCTCTACGTGGCGCTCTACACCCTGGGACGGTTCTTCATCGAGCGAATCCGCATCGACCAGGCCTCGTTGATCGGCGGTCTTCGGGTGAACGAGTGGGTTGCCGCCATCGTGTTCCTATGTGCACTAATGACGTTGTACCGGCTCCGACTGGTTCCCTCAACCGCAACTACACCGTCGCAAAACCCGCCCAGTACCCCACCGGACCCGTCGCCGGAGTAAACACCGGGTTCGCGGAGCGAAGTTCGCAGCCACCGTCGGTCGGCGTTACGTCCTTGTCGTCCCCGCCGCTCGAGGCGGTGACTCCACCGATCGACACGACCCAACCAGGTCCGGAGCGATTCACGTGGGCCTCTGCACTGAAGTTCCAGGTACCGACCTGTGCCGTACCCGCAGTGACTGCAGCATCGTCGAGGGCGGTCCAGCTCACCTCGATCGGGCCCGAGTCGAATGTGCCGGTAGGCGTCGTGACGATTTGGCGGATAGTCAGGGGCGAGGCGGGCGCCGTCCCCTGAATGCTAAACCCACATATCATTCCGCGATAGGCGATCCCCGTAACCTTCATAGACAGAACGTCCACCGGCTTCTCGACAGCGAGCAGGGTTTCTTTCAAGGGTCGAGCTTCATTTCTCGTCACGTCGAACGGAACCGTTACGGCATCAGGAAGGTGTTCGATCGAGGCGGCGACGCTGGTGGAGGGTTCAGTCGCAATGGCGGTCGTCTCGACGCCTGGCGACACTGCTTCGGACGCCACCGGCGAAGCGGCGTCGGACCCCACCGGCGAAGCAGCGTCGGAGGCAGGGGAAACAGCCTCTGAGGCTGGGGTTAGCTCGTTCGACTCGCTGGATGACTCCGAACCGCACGCGCTCAGCGCAACACAGGCAACCGCCGCTGCAATACCTACGCGCACAGATGACTTCAGAGGATGAGCGGGAATCATGCCAGCTCTCGAAGAATGACGAGGGCCTCGTCGAGAAGTCCCTGATCAAGCGGATATGACAGCTTCTGACGTGCTGTTGCGAAGTCGAACCAGGCCAACTCATCGACCTCGTCGTTGGCGACGAAGTCGGCCGGTTCACCTGCGGGAACCTCCATCAACCAGTAGGAAACTTCTTTGGGTCGTCCGCGATGATCCGTGTACAGAGCAGTGGGAAGGGGTGCGCCGAGGATCCCGTGAACCCCCGTCTCCTCCACCATCTCCCGGATGGCGCACTCCTCGTCGGTTTCACCATCGTCGAGTTTTCCCTTGGGCACCGACCAGTCGTCATAGCGAGGCCGGTGGATCAACAACACCTCGATCTCCCCGTCACCCCTGTTGCGCCATGGGACCACGCCGCTGGCCTTCACCACTTCTGAAACGGATTTCTCTGACTTCACCACACCATTGTTGTCCGAGTGCGTCAACTTGTCGGCGATTGTCTTCTACGGTGGCGACGGTGTTCGGGATCGACGAAGCAATCTGTGCGCCCCTGTGGGCCGAGGACAACCCCTATCAACGCGAACGCGAACCGCTCGCCGCCGACGCGACAGTCGACGTGCTCATCGTCGGCGCGGGCTACACGGGCCTGTGGACTGCGTTTCATCTGCTGATCTCGAACCCCGGCACTCGAGTCATGGTGATCGACGCCGAGACCGTAGGGTTTGGCGCATCGGGCCGCAACGGCGGCTGGTGTTCAGCTATCTCGCCGGTCTCCATGCGCCGCATCGAGGCGCTCGCCGGGAGGGAGTCGGCCATCGCCTTCAGCGCCGAACTCGTCGCCACGGTAGAGCGGGTGGGAGCGTTCTGTCGCGACTACAACGTCGACGCGCAGTTCGCCCACGAGGGTTGGACGTCGCTCGCGCGATCACAAGCCCAGTTGCATCGAGTCCGCAGCGAGGTCGAGGAATGGCATGCGTACGGCTTCGGGGAGAGTGACATGAGGGTGATCTTCCCCGGCGACCCCCTGCTTCCCAAGGCCGAAGAAACCGTCGGCGGTCTCCACACTCCTCATTGCGCATCAGTGCACCCCGCGCGGCTCGTCCACGGGCTCGCCAACGTCGTGGAAAGCCTCGGTGCAACCATTCACCACCACACCGCGGTGAACGACCTCTCCGCAGGTGGAGGGAGGCCGCAACGGATACACACAACGGGCGGCACTGTCACGGCCGACGTCGTGGTGCGAGCGACCGAAGGTTTCACGGCGTCGCTTCCCACGCCTCGGCGCGAGATTGCGCCCATCTACTCCCTCATGATCGCATCCGAACCGCTCGAAGATGCCTGGTGGGATGAACTTGGATGGACCAAACGATTCACGTTGAACGACGCTCGACGCCTCGTCATCTACGGCCAGCGCACGGCCGATGGTCGTCTCGCCTTCGGCGGACGAGGAGCGCCGTACCACTTCGGTTCGGCCGTCAAGCCGTCCTATGACCTTGACCGGGCCGTGCACCGTGGCCTCGGCAATGCCGTCGACGAGTTGTTCCCGATCATGCGCGAAATCAAAGTGACGCATCGCTGGGGCGGACCGCTGGGTGTCGCTCGTGACTGGTGTCCCTTTGTCCGTTTCGACGCCAAGACCGGGTTTGCTTCGGCGGGAGGCTACGTCGGAGATGGTGTCGCGACCAGCGAACTCGCCGGGCGAACGTTGGCCGAGCTCATCGACGGCACCAATGCCACCACGAGGCGTTGGTGGGTGAACCGGCCCCTTCGTCGATGGGAACCTGAGCCTCTTCGGTGGCTCGGAATTTCCGCCGGGCTTGCGCTTCCCGAGATGATCGATGAAGCCGAGCGCTTTGATGGCTCGGCCCCGATCCGCGGTCGGCTCCTCGATCGCCTCACCGGTCACTGAGGCCCAACGACCCAACGCAACCGGGCGCCCGCACACTCGCTTTTGCAGCCGACGGACTGTCACGCGGCAGGTCGTTGGACGTACAGTCGGGCCATGGACCCCGAAGAGAACGTCATTGTCGCACCAATGCAGGCCACAGTCGTATGGGTGCATGACATCGCCAAGCCGTACAAAGCCGGTGCCGAACTGGTCATCGTCGAGGCAATGAAGATGGAGCATGTCATGACCGCTCCGACCTCGGGAATCGTTCGCCGCGTCCTCGTCGCCGTGGGCGACACCGTGTTGGAGGATCAGCCGCTCCTGCAGTGGTCAGCCGATGTCGCCGAACACGGTGTCGCCGCAGATGTGGCCCCTTCCGCCGACGTCGACTTGGAGGCGATACGACCCGATCTTGCCGAGGTCTTCGAGCGCCATCGCGTCGGCATGGATTCGGCGCGCCCCGAATCGGTCCAACGGCGTCGCAAGACCGGTCAGCGAACGGCCCGCGAAAACGTCGATGACTTGATCGATCCGGGTTCATTCGTCGAATACGCCCCGTTGGTGGTCGCAGCGCAACGACGGAGACGAACGATCGAGGATCTCGTGGCGCGTACCCCGGCGGACGGAATGATTGGTGGTCTGGCCACGATCAACGCCTCGCAGTTCCCGAACCGCGAGTCACGCGCCGTCGTCGTTTCCTATGACTACACCGTTTTGGCGGGGACCCAGGGACTGCAGAACCACCGCAAGAAAGACCGGCTGTTCGAGATCGCCGAACGGCTGGAGTTGCCCGTGGTCCTCTTTGCCGAGGGCGGCGGTGGCCGACCGGGCGACACCGACGGAATCGGCGTTGCCGGGCTCGACTGCCTTGCCTTCGCGCTTTTCGGGAAGCTCAGCGGCCACGTGCCTCTCGTCGGGATCACGTCTGGGTACTGCTTCGCGGGCAACGCTGCCCTGCTCGGATGTTGCGATGTGATCATCGCGACGAAGGGATCGAACATCGGCATGGGTGGCCCGGCCATGATCGAGGGTGGCGGGCTCGGCGTGTTCGCTCCCACCGTGATCGGGCCGCTCGACGTGCAGATCCTCAACGGAGTCGTCGATCTGGTCGCCGAGGACGAAGCCGAAGCCGTACTGCTGGCCAAGAAGTACCTTGCGTTCTTTCAGGGTCCGACGCAAGGCTGGGAGTGTGTCGATCAGCGAACGCTTCGCCACCTCATTCCGGAGAATCGTGTGCGTGCATATGATGTGCGTACCGTGATCGACGGGCTCTTCGACGTCGACTCGGTCCTCGAACTCCGACGCGGTTTCGGTGTCGGTATGGTCACCTCGCTCGCTCGTGTGGAAGGACGCCCTGTCGGGGTGATCGCCAACGACCCAACGCACCTCGGCGGCGCGATCGACGCCGAAGCGTGCGACAAGAGCGCGCGTTTCATGCAACTCTGCGACGCCTTCGGTATTCCGCTGGTCTTCCTTTGTGACACACCCGGCTTCATGGTTGGACCTGAGTCGGAGAAGGCGGCCATGGTACGAAAGACCGGTCGTCTCTTCGTGACCGGAGCCTCGCTTCGCGTGCCATTTGGGACGATCGTGCTTCGCAAGGGGTACGGCCTCGGCGCGCAGGCCATGGCCGGTGGCAGCTTCAAGGCGCCGATCTTCACCGTCGGTTGGCCGACGAGTGAGTTCGGCGGGATGGGTCTCGAAGGCGCTGTCCGGCTCGGGTACCGCAAGGAACTCGAAGCTATTGAGGACCCGGTCGAACGCGACAAGTTGTACCAGGAGATGGTTGCGCGGATGTATACCCATGGCAAGGGTGTGTCGATGGCCGATCACTTCGAAATCGACGACGTGATCGACCCGGCCGAATCTCGACGCTGGATTATGAGCATGCTCTGTTCAACGCCGCCATTGCCCGCATTGCCCGCATTGGCCGCGTCGCGTCGTCCGATGGTCGATACATGGTGACCTTCACGTCACGTGTCGGCGATGAAAACGGGTTCGACAAGTAGGGAAGAATGGACCCATGCTGATTGGCGCGCACGTCCGAGACCACGAGCCCATTGCTGCGGCACGCGAAACGAATTCCTCGGTCATTCAGATTTTCGTGGGTGACCCGCAATCGTGGAAGCCGCCCACGAAGCGGCCGGACTCCGACGACCTCAAGGCCAGCGGAATACCCATTTATGTGCACTCCCCCTACATCGTGAACCTGGCGTCGGAGAACAACAAGATTCGGCTCCCATCACGCAAGATCCTCCAGGCCACATGCGACGCGGCCTGCGCCTGCGGGGCACGCGGCGTCGTGGTCCACGGTGGGCACGTAGGAGCGGGTGGCGACCCGCTCGACGGGATCGACCGTTGGCGAAAAGCCCTTGCCGAGCTCGAAACCGACATCCCGATCCTGCTGGAGAACACCGCGGGCGGTGACCGAGCGATGGCGCGCCATTGGGACGACCTGGCACGCCTGTGGGACGTCATCGGAAACGATCCGCGAGTGCAGTTTTGCCTGGACACCTGCCATACCTACGCGTCTGGCGAACAGCTCGCCGAATCCGTCGAACGGGTAACCGCCATCACCGGACGAATCGACCTCCTGCACTGCAACGGGTCGCGAGACTCCGAGGGGTCCGGGCGCGACAGGCATCAGAACTTCAGCACGCTCGGGACTGACAACACCGTCAGTCCCAAGATGCTCGTCGATATCGTTGCCGCAGCCCAGGCACCGGTGATTTGTGAGACGCCCGACGAAGGGCTCGCGTCGGACGTTTCGTTCCTTCGTGATTACGTTCCCGGCGCCGAGCCGGCACCTGTTCAGGCGCCCGACTCCTAGATCAGCCACCTCGTCGAAGCGTGGTGAATGGTCGTTCACGCTCAAGAAGGCCCACCTTCTCGACGATGACACGGCGTGGTGCTCACGCAATCCAGAATTCCTGAGTTGGACGGACTCCGAGCACTCGCCATCGTGCTTGTGGTCGCCTACCACTTCGACCTCGGTCTTCCCGGAGGATTCCTCGGAGTCGACCTCTTCTTTGCGGTCTCGGGGTTTGTGATTGCCCGCCAGTTACTGTTCATCGCGAGTGGCCTGGGCGAATCGCCAGAAGGGGTCAAACAGGCACTGCAAACGTTCTATCGACGGCGCGCGTTGCGGCTTCTTCCGAATGCCCTGGTGATGTGCGGAAGTGTCGTTGTCCTTTCGGCGATTCGGCCGTCGGTGTTCGGCTCCTTCGAGCGGAATTTCGAGAATGCCGTGGCGGGGCTGGTCGGGATCGGCAACTGG
Source organism: Acidimicrobiia bacterium (assembly GCA_031418035.1). Taxonomy (GTDB): domain Bacteria; phylum Actinomycetota; class Acidimicrobiia; order Acidimicrobiales; family JANYDT01; genus JANOYY01. Next base: position 31,045 of record JANOWU010000201.1, on the reverse strand, counting down.
TACGCGATTCGCTTCCCGGACGTCGGCGTGAATGAGGTCCGGCCGCTGATTCATACCTGGAGCCTGTCGATCGAGGAGCAGTTCTACCTTGTTCTTCCTGTTCTCTTGCTTGTTGCTCGGCGTCACGCCAAACAAGCAGCGCTCGCTTTCGGGGGCATCGCTGTCATCGCGTCGATCTGGTCTGCGGCATTTGAACGAAGCGCCACGACCGCATTCTTTTCGACCTGGTCACGAGCGGCCCCGATTGGCATGGGTGTGGTGTTGGCCGTCGTCTACGCGCACGGCTCCACGGATGCGGCCATTTCGCGATGGCGAGGACAGTCCCCAACCCTGATTCTGTTCCTCGGGGCACTGTTCGCATGTGCCGCACTGCTTCATTGGGATGACCCGCAGTTGCGATCGGGCGGCTTCGTCCTCAATGCCCTTGTATGTACAGGGATCGTTGGGCTCTGTGCTCCCGGAACACAATCCGTCGTCGGATCGATCCTTCGGTCATCAATCGCGCAAGGAATTGGTGCCCGAAGTTACGCGATCTACCTCTGGCACTTTCCTGTGGCGTATATGTTCATCGGTTTCGGAAGGGTTCCTCAACTCCTGCTCCGGATCGTGCTCGCAATGGCGCTCACCGAGGCGTCGTACCGGCTCGTCGAGCTTCCGTTGCGACGCACCAGGCGGATCCCCAACGCGTACTACTCACCGGTCTTGATGGGCGCGGTTGCCCTCTTCCTCTTCGTGAAGGAGTCGGGGAACCGTGGCTAGGCCGACCGCATCGGCCGCCACCTCGAAACCGCCGCGTGCGCAATCGCGCACGTCATCGTCGACGACACCGCCGACGTTCCTCGAACGATTCTGGGAGCACGTCGGGTCCCAACCAAACACCACAGCGCTGGTTTCGGACAGCGCGCAAGTCACGTACGGCGAATTGGGGCAGCGGGTAGCGGCGATGGCCGAAGCACTGCACCACTTTGGAATCCGAACCGGCGACCGCATAGGCATCTACCGAGAGCGCGACGGGGATGCCGTTATCGAGATCATTGCTGTTCTGTCGTGTGGGGCAACGTATGTCCCCATAGATCTTCGCAGTCCGGCGACGCGACTCACTGCGTTGGTCGCTGAGGCGGATCTGACCTTCGTGATCACATCGGAGTTCGCCTTGCCGATCATCGAGTCGAACATCGCCCACGACTGTGTTCTGTTGGTTTCGACGCTTCGCGAATTAGCCGAACGGAAACGAAGCGAACGGATGGCGGCCCATCCAGCGCTCGTCGAGGATCGGTCGGCCTTTCGAGCGGTCGACGCGACGTCGCTCGCGTACATCATGCATACGAGCGGATCGACGGGCACTCCGAAGGGAGTCCCGATTGCGCACGCCAACCTCGCCAGCCTGCTTGCTGCGTGGGACGACGTGATGGGTGACACGCACGAACGCTCCGGCGTCGCTACAGCGTCCCCGCGATCGAACCACCATCGCAGCCTGCTCCTATCGTCGCTGTCCTTCGATGCTTCGGTCGCCGAACTCTTCTGGCCTTTGGCGAGCGGGGGGACGCTCGTCGTAGCGCCCGACCCCGCGCATGCGGCCTTCGAGGTTCGGCTGGGTGCGTTCATCGTCCGACACCGGGTCACGCACCTGCAATGCACGCCGACGCGAGCAACCCTGATGCTCTCCGACGAGGAAGATCGAAAGGCACTCGCAAGAATCGAACATTTGGTGATCGGCGGCGAAGCACTCCCTCGTGTTCTCGCCCAGGCCCTGCTCCAAGCGGGGATCCAACGTCTCACGAACGCGTACGGACCGACGGAAGCAACGGTGTGGGCAACGTCGTGTGAGGTCACGCCGGAACTCCTGGAGGCGACCACGTCGGTGGTCCCCGTCGGCCGACCCCTCAAGGGGGTTTCTCTTCTGGTGGTCGACGAGCGAGGCGTCGAAGTCGGACTCGGCGAGGTTGGCGAACTCGTGCTCGGAGGTCCCTTCGTCAGCGAGGGCTACTTCCAGAAATCAGAACTATGCGCGCTTTCCTTCGCCGACTTCGCGTTCTCCGGTGTGACCATGCACGGGTATCGCACGGGCGATCTCGCATCCCGTCGAAGCGACGGCCTGCTGGATTTTCACGGACGGATCGATCATCAAGTCAAAATTCGTGGACACCGAATTGAACTCGGCGAGATCGAGGCGATTCTCGCAAGCGACGCGACCGTCGCCCACGCCGCGGTGTGCGTCGACCCGAATCGCTCAACCGAGCTTGTGGCGTTCGTCGTGGCGAAAGATGGAGCCAGCATTGATCCTGTCGCACTCGGAAACCGCATGCGACGCCGGCTTCCCGCAGTCATGATTCCGCGACGATTCATCGTTGTTGACTCACTTCCGAAAACAACGTCGGAGAAGGTCGATCGTTCGCGTCTCGTCACGGAACTCAATTCACGTACGGTCGAGAAGACGACAGTCACCGAATCGCTCGACACGCTGGCCGAGATGATGTCGGACTTTTCGGTGGTCCTCGACCGAGATTCGGTCGGCCCCGACGAGGACTTTTTCGAACTTGGCGGCCATTCACTCCTCTCGGTCGAGTTGGTCACCCGCATCGAAACGCGAACGGGGATCCGTGTCCCCATCCGCAATGTGCTCCGAGCGCCAACCGCACGCCAGTTGAACGCTCTCGTCGATGGACTCCGACTCCTCGACGCAACGTCGCCCACCGGTGGCGATCCCTCCGAGGACTACACGAACCTGCTCGTTCGGTTCGGCCGCACGTCGGATCAGCGGAGTTCACGAAAGCTGTATCTCGTGCATGGAGCTTCGGGCAACGTCCTGCGCTTTCACGCAATCGCTCGCGAGCTCAAGGATCTTGTCGAGGTCATTGGCGTGCAAGCGGCAGGGCTCGAGGGAAACGAAGTTCCCGACCCGACGATCGCTGCAATGGTCGGGCGCTACGCGGACCTCATCGAACGCGATAACCCCGGGCCGACCGTGGAACTTGGCGGATTCTCCTTTGGCGGATTGCTCGCCCTGCACCTGGCTGCAGAACTGTTCCGCCGCGGAAAGACGCTCCGATCCCTTGTTCTCATCGATTCGTTCGAGTCGAACGAGGTGTCGCGCTCTCGAGCCGCCAAGCTGGTTGCCCTCGCCGACAATGCCCGTCATCGCCAGGGACTGTCGCTGGTCAAGTTTGGCCAGGCCGCCCTCGAAGGTTGGACGCGACGTCGGGAGTGGGATCAGGCCGCAACGGAGGTCGCCCGATCGCTCGGCTACAACGACCTGTTCGACCACAACAGCCGTCTGCTCGACACGGTCGAAACGGCACCGCTCGTCAACGCACCTGCCCTGTTGGTCAGGTCAGCGGTGGAGAACCCATTTCGTAAGCGGACGTACCATCAGGCACTTCACAGTCCTCGCGAGGTACGTCAGGTCTGGATCCGAGGCAAGCACGACGAAATCTTCTCCGACGGCCACCTCGCCGAACTTCACGCGGCAATCCGCAACTTCCTAGCCCACTGGTAAACCCGGTTAGCGGAGCAAAAGCGCGGCGACCCTCGCCTCGAGCCATCGCTTGGACCACGAGGAACCGAACGTATGGCCCGCCCCCTCGACGATCCAGCTTTCGAGGACCCCTTCTCGGCGAAGCTTGTCGATCGAGTCGCCGAACTTCTCGCGGGCATAGTGCAACCCCACCTCTTCGACATCAAAGATCTGCACCATCTCGACTCCGGCGCAGGCAAGGCGATCGAACGGATTCGTGCTCGCTCCCTGATGGCGAAGATGGGGGCGCACCGAGTGAGCGGCGTGACGCGCAACCCGAAGGATGTTTCGGCGCACGTGAAGGTCCGAGCGAAGCAACTGCGGCCAACTCATGGGACTTCGCACGGCGGCCACCAGTTTGCCGGTGACCTTGGCGTCGACCAGGGGTGATTCTTGGGACAGGTCCACGACGCCGTTGTCCCACAGGATCTGATTAATCGTGACGAGGTGTTGAACCCGCAACACGCTCCGTCCGGCGAGGACGAAGCGGTACGCCAGTGTGGCGCCCGAACAGATTCCGACGAGGTCGAGTTCTGTCTGCCCGGTCTTGGCAAGATCGCGAACGATCATCTCGAGATCACCGACGTGTTCAGAACAATATGCTTCTGCGGAAACGGCCAACTCTTTCGAAACGGCAGGCCGGGACCTGAACTCACCGGTCGATCCGCCGACGCCGCGCCGGTCGTAGCGGACGACGACGCTGCCCTGGCTGGCGAGTCGGCGTGCCAAGGTGGCGTTGAGCCGTCCCGGGCCACTGCTCGTGTTCGCGCCCGTTGACGTGATCACCGTCGCCGACGCGTTCACAGAGGGAGCCGGGTGTAGGGGGCTGGTGTAGGAGGAACTCATGTCCGGGGTGCTCGGCGACTCACGCAAACGTGTCGTGATCGTGAGAAGTGCACCTGCCCCGAACTCGTCGGTGGCCGGTGCGTCGATGATCCGGACTGTTTCCAAAACCGGCTGGTTGGCGATCGTGAAGCTCACGTTCGACACCAGGCCGAACCCTGCGTCACGCTGCGTCGCACCGTTCGATGACTCCCTTCCCGACCCGCCGTGGGGCAACGCACTCACCCACCTGACGATCTCGTTGCAGACCTTCACCGGAACGACGCCCTTTTCCGGGTCTTCGAAATGGGCGTCGTGCGTGCCCGGGGTCTTGGGCGACGCCACATCGAGTGTGCTTGCGCTCCCCGCTTGAAGCTTGGCGATCTGCTTCAGCCACGGATCCACCGAGGCGACATCGTCACGATCGACAACAAGGAGATGGTCCACCGACGCAAGCTTCGCGTCGGTGCCGAGATTGACCCGGCTTATCGAGTGTTGTAGCTCTTGGCCGAACGCGTAACCTCCCGATTCGACGATCGACGTTTCAGGACCCGCCGTGTCGCGCTGCGCTTGGGAGACCGGATGATCAGCCGCCACAGCGCCGAACATCTTAAGCGCACGTATAAAACGCTTTCCGTTGATCGTCGGCGCCCACGCCACCAACCCGTCGGTCGATACACCAATCGATGCCGCTCGGTCGATAGCAGCGAGCGCAATGGGCGTGCCCAACTGGAGGCTGACGACCGCAACGGCCCCAGTCGGAAATGCCTCTCGTGTAGCGCGGAGCAGCTCCACTGTTGCCGTGATCCAGTCATCCCAACTCGGTCCGTTCGGGCAATCACCGATCGAGTTCCCGAAACCGGGCGGGTCGAATCTGACGACGGAGTGACCGGACTCGCAGAGCGACTTGGTCAACGAATCAAGGCTCGCGGCCGCGCCCTGCGAGTCGATGCCGATCGGCGCGACCACCAACACAGCGTGACCCGTTGCAGGCTTGCGTGGCGAGGCAACGCTGACGAACACGGGGCTCGTCGAACCAACAAACCACCCAAACTCACGTGTGTGGGAGTCATCGAATGCGAAGACGCGGTCGGCCATATTCATCGTCGTTTCAGGCACGGTGGGTTCCGGGCATCTGAAAAGTTACTCCCGCAGGCAACGAGATGCTTCGCACGAGGCCGCTAGACGGCCAATCGGTCGGTGATTCCGGCCGGAGGGACACCGAACAGCGTTGGCCGGGGGCCATGTCGAAATATCCATACGACGCCTCCATTCCTTCGGCTTCAACACGTATGAAACGGTGAAGTTCGGTCGCTTCGAGGGTCACCTCGACATGGTCCCCTGTCCCCACTATGTCGACGACCGACAGGCCACCGTCAATGGGGGTCGACCACTCCGGTTCCAGAACGAAAAGGGCGCTCGCCAGAGCTAGACCGAGATCCTCTATCCCGGCGGCGGGCGGCTCACGAAACAAAACCGCCGCAATAGCGTCGAACGGACGGGCACCGAAACGATATGCATACGTTGGGTCGGCGAAGCGCCCGAGTACCCGTTCGGCAGGTACAACTGCGGCGCTGTGTGGGTCGAGCGTGACCTGCTCCGTGCCTCGAAGCACGGAGCGTCCGCGCGCGTCAATAGCGCGCACAACCAGGAAGCCGTGGACGGAAACGGGGCTCTCGTTCAGCACATGAAGGTCAAGTCCGTTGAGTCCGCGATCGAGGGCCAGGACGGTAATTGGCTGGAGCACCTGCGAAAGCCGAGCCAGCGCCGACTTCATTCGTCCGGAGGAATCGAAGAGACCCCACCCCGCGCTTGGCCAGAGATCGTTCAGACTCAACACCAAGCCGCCACTACAGCGTCCACCGCTCGCCCGCCACTGCCGAAACGTCTCAGCCATGACATCACCGGGCACAACGAGGCCGAGCTCGTGCCAACCGTCAGGGTCGGTGGTTCTAAGGTCTGCGTCGGAACCGGTGCGGGTGCACACGTAGTGGTCGCGCACGTCGTCGAAATCCCAGTCGCTGCCTGAATCTCTCGGAACGCGCCGCTTCCACAGTTCACCACCGAGCGGGCCGAGCGCTTTGCGAACCGTCGATGTCGGGATGTTCGCGAACGCGAGGCACTCTGAGGCGAAGCGGACCCCGCTCGTTGATGCGTCGCTCGTCGGACGCTGATAGGCGCCCACGCCGAAGTAATGCGAGATACCCGTATCAACGCGCATCGGAAGATGTCCGCCGGTCGGGCTGGAGGAAACGTAGGGGATCGTCGGCGCAAGCTCGTCGGCCAGCGCTGCGATCCACGTTCGTCCCGGCGTCGTGGCGATGATCTCCGGTCCCACGCCCATCATCGCGGCCTGTTGCTCGACTTCGCTCGATCCGCACACGATCGCGGTACTGGCATGGTCATTGAGTCGCGGCAGGTGCGATTCCAACTCGGACCGGACGAGGGACTGAAACTCGGGGTTCGAGGGGTAGTCGAGGCTGGCGAAGGGAAGGTCCTGCCACACCAGGAGTCCCAACTCGTCGCACAGAGCGTGGAACTCCGGTTGCTCGTACCAACCGGTTCCGCCCATGCGGATCATGTTGAATCCCGCAGCCGCCGCCTGCCGCAAGATGCTTCGAAGCGGCTTCTCTTCGGCAATGCCATGCACGAGGTCGAACGGAAAAGCCACGGCACCTCGGCAGAACACCGACACGCCGTTTACGTGCACGGTGAAACCCTCGTTGGAACGATCGACGGTGATGGTGCGAAACCCCACGGGTGAGCACGAAACACGCGACGGCGCAGCGCTGCTCACGCCGTCTGCGGCAAGCACATCCGACACTACGAGGTTGACCGGCACGAGCGCCGGTACACCGTGCGTCGCCGGGAACCACTTCGGGGGCGTCGGTACCGTGACGCTGGCTTTCCAGCGTCGCAATGGCCCTCCTTCGGTGTCGGCCATCGTGAGCGCAGTTGCGACGGAGCCGACCTCGACACCGACGACGACGCGCGGGCCAGCGACAACGTCGACGTCGACGATGCCGTGGTCGTCGTGCATCGATGCCGTCACTCGACACGACACAATCTCGGATCCGTCGAGGACGTGAGCCGTGACACCCCGGAAAGGGCCAGCCACAGGAGTCGGCGGCGCCCACCCGACACGACCGATCAGGGCGGTTCGAACGTTGCGTAGCCGCTGCTCGGAGACGAGTCGCGTCTTCCAACGAGGACGCTCCCATTTCTTCGAGTCCAGGTATGCCGTAAGTGAACGGATGATCACGGTCAGCTCGTCGGTGCCGGTCAGATGATCCGTGACATCGACGCGAAGCGGGACGTGCATCGAGAACGATTCGGCGATCTTTGTGCCGTTCACCAAGACGTCGGCAATCGTGGCGATCGCCGGAAACTCGAGCATCACCCGATGCCCCAGGAAACGCGACTCTGCAAGCCCTGGAGGAAGTGATACGACCCACCAGTGGTCCTGGTCATCGATTCGGCCGATGGTCGCCCGGTCATCGAGATCGAGTTCGCCCCACTCTGCCCAGGCTCCCGCTACCGTCTGTGCGCGTACGACTTCGCGAAACCTCGCGGGTGTCTCACCGGCGTCGCAGCTTCCAAGCAGCCAATCGCCGAGGGTAACGTGGTTCCGCGTAAAGAACATGCCTAGGTTTCGCCGAGGCCGGACCGCAGAGCCGCCATGGCGTCGTCGTAGTTGTCGACCAAGGACTGCAGCGTTGTCGAGGCATCGATCAACTTGGCCGTCATTGCGGTTCGAGCCGAACGCATTTGGAGCGCCCGTGCCGACCCCGAGATACCCCGGAACGACGCGGCGCTTCGGCGAAGGAGATCATGTTCGAGCCCGGCGCTTTGTGGGGCCGCCTCGGCCAGCCATTCGAGATGACAGGCCGCGAGGTAGAACGCCGATCCAAATTGGCGATAACTGGCAAAGGCGTAGTCGTGGAAGAACTCGACACCACGGTCCGCCAGGCGTTTGAGGTCGACCTCGAATCGATCCCGGTACCGCACGAAAGGATTCACCGCCGGAGCGCAACGGAGGTGCTCGCGCAAGACTGCAATCGCATACGTCACCTGAGCTTCGGGGCCCATTCGAGGGAAGCGGTCGACGCGCACCGTTTCGATGTACGGCGGAAGAACCGCAGGATCGTCGAGCCCGAATATGCCTCGGAAATCATCGTCGACGGCGCAGTGCACCGAATGGTTGTGGGCGTAGACAAGGCGCTGCCCGGCAGTGTCGAGGTGCAGGACGGCAATCGTGCTTTTGACGTGTTTTTGACGGTACGCGGTCGCGGCGGTATCGGGGAGGAACCACGAATCGACTTCCACCAGCACGGGCCGCCCGGCGCTGACCTCGGCGCGGACCTGGTCGATCACCGTCGTCCAGGGGTTCAGCTCGATGACTTCGATCCCGTACAGCCGCTCGAGATCATGGTGTCGGAACTTGTAGAACGTCCACTGGTCAGCTTCGAGATCCGTGCGCAACGTGAACCCGAGAGCCGAGAGAGGGTCATGTCCGAGGACATGCAGCAACTCGATCCATACGTCTACATAGCAGTTTGATTCCGGCCATTCCGATTGATCGGTGTGGAGCCAGTGCTGCGTGTAGGTGTCGGGATCGAGTGTGCGCAGACCGTTCATCAGCCGAGTAGCTCTTGCTTTGCTTGAGACGGCCATCGGCTGACATCAAGGCCGTGGAAGCGAAACAGGCCCAGAGTGAGCCGCTCGAGACCAAAACCGATGCAACTGGTGTGCGCGTGTGTTCCATCAGCGGTGTGGATGTCGAAGGTGTGGGCAAAGTGATCTTGGTGCAAGTTAAGTGACACGCATGCGGTGGGGTTCTCCGCCCCCATGATCGGCACGTTCATCTCGAACTTCAGCGCTTGTTCCACCTGGGACTTTGCCATCATCTTCCCGCCCCGACCGAAGAACGGGTCGGACGCCACTTCGGCGAGGAACGGAATCTGCCACAGCGTCAAGAGTTCCTGAGCGCGTTCGAACCAGGTGTTTCGCCACTGCAGCACTTCCTCGGGTTCGCCGATGCGGATGTGCTCATGTTGACGAAAGAACTGGAGTCGCATCGGGTCGATGGAGGGCTCGTGTCGAAAGACGTAGCCGACGGTCTCGATGACGCGCCCGCCCTTCGGCAGTGTCCCTTTGAGCGTTGGATATATGGGATAGCACGCTGCGGGGCACAGCATCACGTCGGTGTGGCCAAAGTCCTGCGACCAGTCTTCCTTCGCTTCGAACTTCTTCATCACCGCCATGTGATCTCGGTCGGAGCCGAAGAAGCTATGTACACTTCCGACCAGCTGCGGAAATGATCGCAAGTGGTCGCTTCGTTCGTAGTTCGCTCGGGTGACCACCGGAGGGAAGCGATAGGAAACAGCGTTGTCCCCCGCGGCGATTCGGTTGACCGACGCGGAGAGCCCGGCGATCACCGCTTCGAAGATCGCGCTGCGCCCGTACACGCCGTCCACGCCAGTCGGCACCAGGATGTCGGCATCGAAGAGTTCCTGACGAAATGCAAGGCGTGCGTTGTCAATATCGCTGAGTTCAGCGGTCATAGGTGTCCCTCCGATAGTCGCCATCGACTATCAATCGAATACGTCTTCTTTCACAACGCACAGCAGTGCACCACTGTTGTGAAGCACCCGCTCGTTGTGAACCATGATGGCGGCACTGTGGACGTCTCGAAGATGACGCCCGACGGAGTATGGGGTGTCGTTCTTGTAGCCGGCGATGCCGAGGATGTAGAGGCAGTCCCGGACGATCTCCGCCACGGCCGTCGACACGGTGGTTTTCAGCGTGTTCATCTGCAGCGCGAACGTCGGCCCGGGGGTGGTCTCCATTCGGTCGAGTGGCCCGAGGGCTTCGTAACGCGAAAGTGAGAGCGTGACGAACGCCAGCGTCGATTCCATACGGCCGAACACCCTGGCAACGTCGGAGGCAGCTTCGGGAATCGTCCCGGGACTCTTGCGAGCCTGAGCACGAAGGTACGCGCGCGTACGACGCAGCGCATCGCTTGCGATTCCCAGCCATAATCCAGCCCACGTGAGATGACTCACCGGCAACATCGTGCGGGCCGAGATGTCGGCATAGGGGATCGGAAGGACCATGTCGGCATCGATGTCGGCATCGAGGAGATACCCATGCGAACAGGTTCCGCGCATGCCCAACGTGTCCCAGGTCGACTGCTTCGTCAGCGTGGCGCAGCTGCGTTCCACGACACAAATGACCTGATCCCCTGCTGGCGCGTCGCCATGTCGTCGGGCGGTTGCCAAGATGGCGTCGGCGTGGTCGGCATAGCTGATCACGGGCGTGTCCTTGCGAAGCAGCACCCGGTCACCGTGCGGCTCCACGAAGCAGCGGCTGCTGCGCACGTCACCCCCCACCCCGGCTTCCGTGGTCGCCGAGGCGAGCAGCAGCTGATCGCCGGCGACACGCTCAGCGAACTTACGAATTCCCGGTGTTTCAAGTCCGTGATGGGCAAGGCATGCGACCTGGATCTGATGCATCGCGAACACCATCGCCGACGATCCGCAACGCGTACCCAGGACATGGCCGATCGCAACGATGTCTGCCATCGTCGCTCCCGCGCCACCTACGGTGGTGGGAAGGTATGCGCCGAGAAGTCCGGCGTCACGGAGTGCAGCAACCGATTCATGGGGAAATCGTCCTTCGACGTCGACAGCGCTCGCTGCCGGTCCTGCCACCTCATCAGCGATCTTGATTGCCTGCGCAACCAGGTCACGCCCAAGATCGCTCAGGGGAAAGCCTCGGAGATTCACCCGACGACCTCAGGAACCGACGAGCGAAGACACTGCTTCGACGATCGATTCCACGCTCTCAAAGGTTTTGCGGCTCAACAACGCCTCGGGAAACTCCACGTCAAAGGCATCTTCGAGGGCCAACATGACGTTTACCGTCGACATCGAAGACAGGCCCGCATCGAAAAGACTCTCCTTGTCGGACAACGAATCGATATCGACGGCGAGACCCGCATGTTCACGAAGAACATCTCGTATAGAAGAAACAACGGTGGTGGACATAAAGCCTCTCTCGGGTACGACGCTGCTGTTATCGACAGGTCCCGTGGACCTCTTTATATGCGTGGGTCAAACGACCCACCGGTACAACTTCAGTAATACCAGGGGAATCGTGACCAGTCCGGTGGGCGCTTCTCCAAAAAGGCGTCGCGGCCCTCGACGGCCTCGTCGGTCATGTAGGCGAGTCGGGTGGTTTCCCCGAGCAACACCTGCTGGCCCACGAGCCCATCATCGATCATGTTGAAGGAATACTTCAACATCCGCTGCGCCGTCGGGGACTTGCTGTTGATGATGCGGCCCCACTCGAGACCCGTCGTCTCCAGGTCCTCGTGGGCAACCACTCGGTTCACCATACCCATCCGGTGCGCGTCGTCGGCGGAGTACTCGCTTCCGAGAAAGAAGATCTCGCGAGCGAACTTCTGCCCGACCTGACGGGCGAGATAGGCCGATCCGAACCCGCCGTCGAAGGATCCGACATCGGAGTCGGTCTGCTTGAAACGGCCGTGTTCGCGCGAGGCCAACGTGAGATCGCTCACCACGTGTAGCGAGTGTCCGCCGCCGGCCGCCCAGCCATTCACGAGACAGATCACGACCTTCGGCATGAATCGAATGAGACGCTGACACTCGAGGATGTGTAGGCGACCGGCGCGAGCCGGGTCGATCGACTCCGATGTTTCCCCGTCGGCATACCGGTATCCATCACGGCCGCGGATTCGCTGGTCACCCCCGCTGCAGAATGCCCAGCCACCGTCTTTCGGCGAAGGCCCGTTCCCCGTCAGGAGTACGCATCCGACGTCGCTCGACATGCGTGCGTGATCAAGAGCCCGGTACAGCTCGTCGACCGTATGTGGACGAAAGGCATTGCGAACCTCTGGACGATGGAACGCGATCCGCACGGTGCCGTGCGCCAACGCCCGGTGATAGGTGATGTCGGTGAAACCGAACCCTGGCACCTCCTTCCACAACGAGGCATCGAAGATTTCAGAGATCGGATTCGGCGGCGTGCTCACCGCCCTAGTTTCGTCGCAGTCGTGCGTCTACGGGTGCACCCTCACCCGGCTGTACGACGATCCCACGCTGGCGCACCCGACACACCGAGTCGTTGTCGGCAGGGCGACCCGTCGTTCGTGCGGTATCGGCTCCCCGCACCGGTCACACAAACCAGCGCGAGCGTAGCCGAGTCGCAGTTCCGCGGCCGCCAACTCATCGATCGTCCGAAGGTAATCGCTGCGACGTGCACTGAGCTGCGAACGCTCGAACGCAATCGTGTGCCCCTCGGGGTCGTGTTCATCATCGGGTGGGCTGGCGTCGGCCGCTTCGGTCAGATCGTCGAAGTTCGCCGTGAGCGAATCGACCAGCGACTGCAGGCGACGCCGCTCAGCAGCAATGCGCGCCCGGACCTCGTCGACACCTGATTCGGCGGTGTCGTTCACACTTGCGTCGTTTGCGTCGTTTGCGTCGTTCGCTTCACCCGTGTCGCCCACACCTCCAACGATACGCTCAGCTATGCGAAGGCGGCACCCGGGATCGCCGACTCGTTGCTCGGCGGCACTCCAACTCGGGGGTCCCTCCACTCCAACTCGGCAGTGTTCCCACTCCAACCCAACGTTTTCGGAGCACTCTTCGGCCCAAATTCGCCCAGTTGGCCCGCGAGACCACCCAAGTTGGAGTTGGCCCGCGGGGATGGGCGAGTAGGCCCGAGCTAGGGCGAGAGCGGCGCCGTCTGCTCGGCGAGAAGTTGGAACCCGTGACCGATGAGTTGGGAGAGCGTCGGAAATGGCTGAACGACGTGCTGGAGTCTGCTCACCGGCCAACCCGTCTCGACCGCAAGCGTGACGAGGCTGATCAGTTCATCCATCGATTGCCCGATGCCGCTCGCGCCGACAACGGCACCATCGGCTCGGTTGGCGAACATGATCAGGACGCCGTCGCCCAGTTCGTCCGTGGTCGGACGAGCGATGTCACCGTACGACACCCGCACGCTGACCAGATCCATCGTGCGCGATGCTTCGGCCAGCGTTGGCCCGACTGCCGCTACCGGCGGATGGGTGTACACGCATCTCGGCATGACGGCCGCGTGCATCGATCGGTTTCCTCCCGCGATGTTGTCTGCGACCACCGATGCTTGCGAGTTGGCCCCGTGGGTATACGGCGCTATACGGGTGACGTCTCCGACCGCCCACACACCGTCGAGGCCGCCGAGACGGCCGGAGTCGTCGACGGAGACCTTCGCGGGGTCGAGTCCGAGCGCCTCGAGGCCGATCCCGTCGAGACGCGGTGTCTTCCCGATGCCGACAAGAACACGGGTTGCCGCGATGGGTTCATGATCCGCGACGTGAACGACGTAGCCGCCCTCGTCCGATTTTGTGATCGACGAGAGCTTCGCCGACAACAGCACCTTGACTCCGAGGGCGACGAGGTGGTCGCGCATCGCGGCGCTGATCTCGGGCTCGACGTCGCGCAACAGAGTGTCTGCCATCTCGACGACGGTTACGTTCGTGCCGAATCGTGCGTACACCTCCGACAACTCGCAACCGATCGGCCCGCCACCGATGATGACCAACGACGCCGGTAGTTCTTTGCTCGAAAGTGCATCCGACGACGTCCAGACATCGTCGGGACACTCGATGCCGGTGAGCGTCTTCGCTTGCGCGCCGGTTGCGACGACGATGTGGCGAGCTCGATAGTCCGTGCCATCGGCCCGGACCAATCCCGGGGCCGCCACTTTGGCGCATGCGCGAACGACTGTGACGCCGGCCCCCGAAAGCTCCTCGGCATGGCCTGAGTCATCGCGTCCTTTCGTGATCTCGTCTCGTCGTTCGACTGCTGAGGGCCAATCGGGGCTGGGTTGGCGCGACCGTGCCAGCAAGACCTTCGAGGGGATGCACGCAACGAACGGACACTCCCCGCCGACCCGTTCGTTCTCGAACACGACGACCTTCATCGGCGGCCGTGCGGCGGATCCCTTGGCCAGGAGCGTCGCCACCAACTCACCGCCCGAACCGGCACCGATCACTGCCACGTCGAACTCCGTCACATTCTCTGTCGTCATCGGCGACAGCTACCCATGATCAGACGCCCGCAAACAAGCGTTGTCAATCGACCCGACGGCGGCGAGACGCGCGCAGTGCTCACGGGTGGGCGGCCAGCCACGTTGCGGCGATCGCTTTCGCTGCCGTCTTGGCGTTGACGCTCTCTGCGTTGAGACCCACGAAGTCCTCCTGCGTCAACTCCCCACTCACCTTGTTCAGAATCTCCCGCGCCCGGTCGTCGACCCGTGCCGATACGAGAGGAGCGATGTTGTCCGGGAGGAACAGGCCGTCAGGGTCGTCGAGTGTGACCAGATCGTTGGTTTCGATGTTCGGGTCGGCGGTGTAAATGTTGGCCAGCTGGATGTCGCCCGACGTGAGTGCCTTCACGGTGAGCGGTCCGCCGCTGTCCTCAACCGCCTTGAACCCCGAGACCTTGATCCCGTAGCGGTCCTCCAGCGACTTCGGCCCGTAGGGGCGCGTCTCCAACTCCGAGTTGCCGCCGACGACGATCGAATCCTTGACCTTCTTGAGCGACTCGATGGTGCTCAGGTCATTCTTTTCGGCAAAGGCACGGGTCACCGTCCACGAGTTCTGATCCGATGCTGCCGACGGGGTCAGGGCCGAGAGGCCGGAGGGCAGCTCCGCCGTGAGCTTCGAGAACGCTTCCTTTGTCGATCGAGGGTTCGCCTTTGCGTCGTACGTCTGCAGGAGGCTGCCGATGTATTCGGGGAACACATCGATCTTGCCGTTCGTGATCTCCGGGAGGTAGACCTCGCGCTGGCCGATGCGGAACTGCCGGTCGACGGTGTACCCGTTTTTCTCAAGCGCTTGGGCGTAGATCTCGGCCAGGATCTCGTTGGAGTAATAATCCTGAGACCCGACGACGAGCTTGGTCGACGTCGCGCCCGCCGAGTCCGCAGCTGTCTGCGTGTCCGATCCGCACGCGACGAACAACAGCGGTAGAGCAATCGCCAGTCCGAGCAGACGCACTCGGGAGTTTCGGTGGAGTTTCATGGATCCAGTCCTTTCGTCCCGGTAGTCCGGGTTGGTAGCCCGGTGTTCCGGGTTGGTGGTCCCGGAGTCCGGGTTGATGGTGATGTCACGCCGGAGCCGACGCGGTAGAAGACGTCGGTAGGAGCAAAGGTGAGGTTGCTGGGTCGTCGGGCTGACGCCGTCGAGGTACACCGTCGACGTTCACGCCGGGCACGCGGGCCACATGTTCGATGACCGAGAAGATCAGTTCCGACACGATCGCGATGGTGACGACCATGATCGAACCGCCGAGCATTTGCGGATAGTCGTTCGTCTTCAGACCACGGAAGATGAACCGTCCGAGTCCTCCCCCACCCACGTAGTCGGCCAGCGTGGTCGTCGCGATCACCTGCAACGCCGCGGAGCGCAGGCCGCCGACGAGGAAGAGGCGAGCCAGCGGCAGCTCGACTCGCGAGATGATCTGCCACTCGTTCATCCCGACCGCTCGGGCACCGTCGATGATCTGCCGGTCGACCGACTGCATTCCGGCGTAGGTCCCGGCGAGGATGGACGGGGCGGCCAGCACGACCAACGCGACGACCGGGGCTTGAAGACCGATGCCGACGTTGAGTGCGATCAGGGTGATGAGCCCGAGCGTCGGCAATGCTCGTGCGCCGCCGGCGACGGCGACAACGACGCGGTTTCCGGTTCCGGTGTGTCCGATCGCGATCCCGATCGGGATGGCTATGGCCGACGCAATCGCGAGCACGAGGAGTGCGATCTGGAGGTGCTCGACGACCCGGGTGTCGATGCCGTTCTCGCCGCCGTAGTTGGACGAGTCGAGGATCCACCGCAACGCGGCCATGAGGCTCATCAGCGGGTACCCGCGCGGCCCTGCACGGCGTTGGTGTTCCAGGGCATCAAGAGGCGGCCGAGCAGCACAAGCCCGAAGTCGACCACGAGCGCGAGGAGCAGCGTCATCGCGATGCCGGCGCCGATTTCTTCGGGAATGTTGCGTTGGATGCCGTCGGTGAACAACAGGCCCAGGCTCTTGATGCCGAGCACGGAGCCGACCGTGGCGAGGCTGATCGTGCTCACGGCAACGACTCGGATACCGGCAAGGAGGACCGGGCCGGCGAGGGGAAACTCGATGCGCCAGAACTGCGACCATGCGGAGTACCCGAGCGCCGCACCAGCTTGGCGGACGTCGGGGTCCACCGACCGAAGACCTTCGGTCGTCGCCCGTGCCATCAGTGCCACCCCGTAGATCACCAAGGCCACGACCACGTTGGTGGCGTCGCGAAGACCCGTGCCGAGAACGGCCGGGAGCACGATGAACAGCGGGAGCGACGGTACGGCATACAGCAGCCCGAGGAAACCGAGCAGCGTGTTGCCCGAACGTACGTATCGATGGGCGATCCATCCGATCGGGATCGACACGACGAAGCTCAACAGGATCGGGAGCAGCGCAATACGCAGATGCTGGAGCGTGCGCTCACCGATCACCGCTCGGTTGTCCAAGATCCAGGTCATCGCAGGAGACGAATGTTCGCGGACGGCGTCGCATCGGTGTCAGCAACTACGGGGACCTCCGCGAGAGGGTGCGTGTCAGGGCAGCCATGGGCGTCGACGTCGGCGTCTGTGTAGCCGTGTGTGTCGACGTCGGCATGTGTGTCAGCATCGGCATGTGTGTCGGCATCGGCCAGGTAGCCGACCGGGCGGTCGTCGGCATCGACGAGCAACGTTGTGCCGTTCGGTTGTATAGAGCGGCGCAGACGGCGCGCGCCTCGGTCAAGTCCCAGGAAGGACGCGACGAAGTCGTCGGCAGGATTGGCAAGAACTTCCAACGGCGTGCCCGCCTGCGCAATGCGTCCGCCGGCGCGCAGAATCACGATCTGGTCGGCAAGTGCGAAAGCCTCATCGATGTCGTGCGTGACGAA
The DNA here is from genome assembly GCA_031418035.1 of Acidimicrobiia bacterium. Classification (GTDB taxonomy): domain Bacteria; phylum Actinomycetota; class Acidimicrobiia; order Acidimicrobiales; family JANYDT01; genus JANOYY01. The sequence continues at coordinate 13,719 of JANOWU010000201.1, read as the reverse complement.
GACGACGGTCTTGGACAGCTCCGATTGCAAGCGCCGGAGCTCAACCTGCAGGTCGGCGCGCACGATGGGATCGACGGCACCGAAGGGTTCGTCCATCAGCAAGATGTTTGGATCTCCGGCTAGTGCCCGAGCCACACCGACGCGTTGCTGCTGCCCGCCGGAGAGCTGCCGCGGATACTTCGTGGCCACACCAGGGTCGAGACCCACCTTTATGAGCAGATCAACCGCGGCAATGCGAGCTTCGTGCCGATTCTCGCCTCGCAGGATGGGAACGGTGGCGACGTTGTCGGCCACGGTGCGATGCGGCAGCAAACCGCCGGCCTGAAGGACGTACCCGATGCTGCGCCGCAGCGCCACCGGATCACCGCTCGTCACATCAACCCCGTCGATCGAAACCACGCCGCTCGTTGGTTCGACCATCCGGTTGATCATGCGCAAGATCGTGGTCTTGCCGCATCCCGAAGAACCGACGAGAACCGTCACCCGGTTGCTTGCCATCGTGAACGAGAAGTCCTCGACCGCGAGGGTGCCGTCACCGAATTGTTTTGTCGCCGAGCGAAACTCGATCATCGGTGCGCCTCAGGCTTCGAAAAATGCGCGAGCCCGGTAGATGTGTACCCGAAGGTCACGTTTGCCATAGGCGGTGGTTACCCTCCAACAGCGTCTCCGAAACACCAGAGCGTCCGTCCGCATGGGCCGCATACAGATAGCCGGGTTTCGGACCATCTTGCTTCGGGCACGGCGTGGGGATGACCATCGCGAGATCCCGCTTTCAGCTCCTTCGACGCACCACCCCTACTGGAGACATGCTCGTTCTCAGTGGTGAGATCGATGACTTATGCGCCTCGGCGTTGGCTGCTGCGCTCGCGCTCGATCCGTCGCCCGTGTCCAGCGTCGACCTGGGCAATGTCTCGTCGATCACCGATGCCGGCTTACGTGCCCTTTCACCAGCTCACCATGGCGCCTATTAAGTAAGTGGGCACGACCCGCTTGCCAGGTGCTGAGTTCTTGCTCGCGACGCGAAGCTGACCAGCTCTGTCACAACCCGGGCCCGGTGTCGTTGTCGTCGCAAAGGCGTGCAATCGCAGGGGTCCGGTTGATGATCACGGATTGTTGAAACTACGATCAGCTGGTGAGGTATCGACCGATGGCGATAGGTCCCCTACTGCTCGGCGCGCTTTATGCCGCCGGGTCGTATACGTCGTTCGCGCTGTTCAAGGCGTCGAGCGCAGGCGCAGTGTTTTTCCCGCCAGCCGGGTTGACGCTCGCGGCACTCGTGATGAGCGAGCGGCGCCGGTGGCCGATGTTGCTCGCGACGATCGCTGCTGTCGAGGTCCTCGTCGATGTGTCGCAGGGTCAGGCTCTTCCCTACGTGTTCGGGTTTGCGTTGGCGAACACGCTTGAGCCTCTCACGGGTGCGTGGCTGTTGACTCGACGATGGCCCCGCTCAGCTCCTGGTACCGAGCGTGGTGGCTTGGAGATGTGGTCGTTCGTTACCCGCGCAGTCGTTTTGGGACCCATCATCGGTGCGACCATCGGGACGGCGACGGTGGTGTGGGGATTGCAGAAGGGGTCCTGGGGGTCGGTATTTGGCCCGTTCTGGGCCGGTGACGCCCTCGCGGTGCTGACGTTGGGTGGAGGCATTCTGGCCTGGTGGTCGACTGACCCGGACCGTCGCCTACCCGGCGCACGGTGCGTAGTCGCGGTTTGTGCGGTGGTCGTCGGGTGCACGGTGGTGGGTTATTGGCCATCAGGAACGCCGTTGTTCTACGTGCCGTTGCCGATAATCGTTGCAGCCGGGGTCCGGTACCGCAGTCCGGTGCTTGCGTTCCTGGCCGGAAGTGTCATGTCGATCACGGCGAATCTTGTGTCGGTGCTCGGGTACGGCCCTTGGGCGACTGTGGCCGGACGACCACATTATGGGTTGGCGACGTTGCAGGGTTTCTTGGCGGTTGCGACCATAACCGCGGTGCTGCTGGCCAAGGAGGTGGACGAGCATGGTCGCGCGGTACAGCGAGCCTCGGCAGAGCATTCTGAGCATGTCCGGGTCCGTTCGTTGTTCGATCACGCCCCGTGCGGAGTGGTGTCCACACGACGCGATGGCACCATCGTTCGCGTCAACGACACCTTTACGACACTGGTCGGTCGCTCGGCCGGAAGTTTGTCTGGCACGGCCCGGTTCGGTGATCTGTTGACCGTCGGTGGTCGAATCTATTACGAAACGCACTTCGCGCCATTGCTGCGGCTGCGAGGTTTCGCACAGAGCATCGCCTTCGACCTTGTCGGCGCGGACGGCGCACACGTTCCGGTGCTGATCAACGCGGAGCTCGTGTCGAGCGTCGACGGCGAGCCCGAGTCAATAAACATGGCCGTTTTCGATGCCGGTGAACGTCGCGCCTACGAACAGGAGTTGCTGGTCGAACGACAGCGCGTTGAGCGCGTCGCCCAGCAACTCGATGCGCTGCAACAGCTGACGGCCCGCCTGGCGATCGCTGCGACGACGGATGAAGTAGCCGATGCTGTGGTCACCGGTGGGCTGCATCTTGTTGCCCCGAATGCGGTGCTCGGCGTCATCGACCGACGCGCGCACGGGATGATGCGGACGTGGCCGACGTTCGGGAAGACCGATGATGGACCGCAACAGTTCGTGACTCTGCCGCTATCGGCTCCCTTACCTGTGGCGGCCGTAGCCCGGACCGGCGCAACGTTGGAGATGGCTTCGCGCTGCGACATTGCGGAGCAGTTCCCGGGCAGTTTGCAGACCTTCGTCGACACCGACACTGTCAGTACGCTTGGCGTGCCGATCGTCAACGGCGATAAGGAGTGTGTGGGTTCGCTGCTCCTGGGCTTTGCGACCCCGGGGCCGGTAGACGCTGGAGTGGTTGCGCTGGCCAACTCCATTGCGACGCTCATCGGTTCCGCGTTGGAACGTGCATGGCGTTTCGAAGAGCAATACGACAACGCGCACGAACTGCAACAAGCACTGCTTCCCGTCATCGAGCTGGCCTGCCCCGACATAGCCGTGCTCGCACACTATCGCCCGGCCTTCGGCCGCAACGATGTCGGTGGCGACTGGTATGACGTGTTCGAGCTTCCCGACGGCGAAGTCGCCATTGTGGTCGGTGACGTCGTCGGACACGACTTGGCTGCGGCCACGACCATGGGACGCCTGCAGAGCCTCGTTCGGGTTATCGCAGCAAGAACCCCGGACCCTGTAGAGCTCCTTCACGAACTCGACCGGGCAGTCCCGGCCGTCCCGGGGTCGTTTTGCGCCACGCTGTTTTATGGGCGGTTCTGTCCGGCGACGGGTCGCCTCGAGTACAGCAAGGCCGGCCACCCCCCACCGATGCTCGCCAACGCGGGTACCGTCGAAGTTCTCGACGGCGGACTGCACGCACCTTTAGGTGTCGCTCAGGCCCGAACGAGTGCCCAGGTCGATATACCGGTTGGTGCGTGTCTCGTGTTGTACACCGACGGACTGATCGACCGACGGGGCGTGACGATCGACGAATCGCTAGACAAACTGAGATCACAGGCCAAACTGCTTGCGACGACGACACCGACGCAGTGGTCCGACTGGGTGCTCGAGGACCGGTGCGGTTCCGGGCAGGCGGACGACATCGTGCTGATGTGCATTACCCGGCTCGATCGTCAGCCATGAGCGAGACGAATCGAACTCGGGCTCGGTGGTGGGGCCCACGCCAATTCGGACGTCGCGACCGCGCGCTGTCGAGCGCTGCGCACTCGGGGCCCGAGCATCGCAAGCGCCGAGGAGGAGGTTGCGGCAGCCACGCTTTACGGGTGCGACGGGCGCGCAACGCTCTCTCAATGCGGTCCAGCAACCGCCTACCTGGGGACTATCGCCGGACATCGTCGATATGCCATCATGTGAATCTCTGACCGACCAACGGGGACGACAGTGAGGACGACGGTGAGAACGACGATGCTGAGGACGACGATGAGAACGACGCCGACGACCATGCTTACGATGACGAGGCGATGACATGGACGTCGCAGTGATTCGAACGGGCAGTACAGCAATGGTGAAGGTGGCGGGCGACATCGATGCAGATACTGCTCCACGTCTTGAGGAATGCTTCAATCAAGTGATTCGAGAAGGTGTCACTGACCTCACCGTGGATCCCGAGCATGTGTCGTTTGTCAGCAGCGCTGGGTTGACGGTACTGATCTCGGCGCATCGCAGCGTGAGCACCTTCCAGCTTCAACGCGGGAATGCCGTTGTGGATCGACTTATTGATCTCACCGGGCTCGAAACGCTGTACGGTCTAGGCGATTGATACGTATGTAGGCGTGTCCGCGGATCAATCGTCGCTTAGAGCCGTCAGGCACGTCCAAAGAGTCACATACGTGTCGTTTCAACCGACACCGGAGCGGGTACCGTCATTGCGGTGCAACTCTTCGTTGTGCCTGTCGCCGCAAACTCCGACATCAGCCGCAAACTTGGTAAAAGTTCGATGATCTCGTTATCCGTTTCCCTCTCCGCCGACGCATCAAACGGTCGGGTACTCCGCGCAATGGTGCGCGACGCCTGGAACAGAACGCCCGCACCGTCTCCGGACCTCGATGATGTCTTGCTCATCACCTCAGAGCTCTTCGCGAACGCCACCGAAGCCACACATCCCCGCAGTGAACCTATTGAAATCTCCGTCGAAGGAACGGAGTTCGCAACCAGGATCTGCGTGACCAACACGGGCCCATCTTTCGATATTCCGAACACGTTCGCAGCTCCCCCCTCCCAACACGGCGGCCGTGGACTTCTCATTGCGCGCAACATCGGGAAGTTGGTGATCACCCATGACGGGCAACGCAGCGAGGTGACCGTCGATATCGAACGCGGCGACCAACGACGCCCTATTTCGACATAGAACCCGCAGCAGGTCGTTGCGGTTTCGTGTGGCGCCGAGTTTCGTTCGCCGACGCACGGGCACAAGAACGTTATCGGCACGACCCAAAAGCCTTAGGAAAGCCCGGCAACCATGCGCGACAACTGCCAGTCGGGGTTGTCGGTGATCAGCCGTTCCATTCGATACTTCGACTCGAAGAGTGCAACGAGGCTCCCGTCGGAACGGTGCACCACCCGCACGCCGGTCAGGCCGCGGAGGGCCTTGGCCGTCGCTTCGTCTGTACGGCGAGCGACCACATACGGCGACCCACCCATGTCGACCGGAGCACCGAATTCGTTCTCCAATCGATGGGCGAACACTTCGAACTGCAGCTGCCCGACCGCAGCAAGAATCGGCGCCTGATCGCCGAAGTCGGGATCTCGTAGAACCTGAACAACGCCTTCCTCGTCAAGCTGCGCGAGGCCGCTGCGAAACTGCTTGAACCGTCCGGTGTCCTTCGGCCGAACGGTGGTGAACACCTCGGGGTCGAACGTCGGCAACGCAGGAAACGTCACCGGAACTGCCTCATACAGCGTGTCACCGATACGAAGATCGCGGGCGTTGATCAGACCAACGACATCTCCGGGAAAGGCCTCTTCGACGGTCTCACGCTCGGACCCGAACACCGACGTGGCGTACTTCGTCCCGAAAGGTTTTTTCGTGCGTGCGTGCGTGAGCGTCATGCCACGTTCGAACCGACCCGAATTCATACGTACGAATGCAATTCGGTCACGATGCGACGGATCCATGTTCGCTTGGACCTTGAACACGACCGCCGAACACGGCTGCTCCAGTGGACGGTCCACTCCGGCGACGTCGGGACGCGGTTTGGGCGGCGGAACAAGGTCCACGACAGCATCGAGGAGTTGGCCGACGCCGAAGTTTGTGATGGCCGACCCCGCGAACACCGGTGTGGACTGGCCCTCGCGGAACGTTTCGAGATCGAGCGTCTGGCCAACCGCTTCGAAGAGTCCGACCTCTTCGATCGCCGCTTCCCACGCTTTGCCCTCACGTTGGGCAGCGTCGGCAAACGACAAATGCTCTTCGACGGCCATGGTTGCTCCGCGGGCGGTGCGCTCGAAACGCACGAACTCCTTGGTTCGACGGTCGATGACGCCACGAAAATCGCCGGGTTCACCGACGGGCCAGGTCACCGGTGTCGGGTGCAGGATGAGTTGGCGCTCGATGTCGTCGAGCAGTTCGAGTGGGGCGAGTCCGGGCCGGTCCATCTTGTTGAGAAACGTGATGATGGGAAGCTCTCGGGCGCGACACACTTCGAACAGCTTCAGGGTTTGGGTTTCGAGACCCTTCGCCGAGTCGAGCACCATGACGACCGCGTCGACTGCAGTGAGCACTCGATAGGTGTCTTCGGAGAAGTCCTTGTGACCGGGAGTGTCGAGGAGGTTGATCACACAGTCGCGATAGGGGAACTGCAGCACCGTGGAGCTGATCGAGATCCCGCGCTTCTGCTCCATCTCCATCCAGTCCGACGTCGCAGCCCGCCCTCCTTCACGGGCATGCACGCTGCCCGCTCGTTGGAGCGCACCCGCGTAGAGAAGAAACTTCTCGGTGAGAGTCGTTTTCCCTGCGTCGGGGTGGCTGATGATGGCGAACGTGCGCCGGCGCGCCGCTTCGGTGATGATCTGTGCGCTCACGGGCCGACAATCTTACCGGTCGAAACGACCTCGCCCCGCCCTCACCGGTTCCTCGACCACTCTCATTGTGGCTACGGCGTCCGAGAATCGATTTGGCCGTAGATTTGCCCGGTGAGTTCTGCGCCGTTTCTACACCCCACACCGGAGATGTGCGCCTCGGGCAGGACCCTTGCCGAGCCTCGAATGTCCCCCGATGGCACCGCCGTGGTCTTCCACGTGCGAGACGGCGCAGGTCCTCGGCTGATCCGTATAGATCTCGGTGATCACGGACCGGTCCAGCCGGGTCCCGAAACTACGCTCACCTACGATCCTCCGATAGTCGGAGTTCACCCATCCGGTGGTGGTTCGTGGACATGGACACCATCGGGATCGTCGATCTTGTACGTTGCCCGAAACGGATTGTTCGCTATTCCATCGACGGGCGGTCCGGGCCGTGCAGTCGTTCTCTCCGGCGATTCCATAAGCTCACCTACGGTTTCGTCCGACGGTCGCATCGTCGCCTACGTCATCGAGACCGATTCGGGGCAATCCGTCTGGGCCGCCTACCTCGATGGCAGTCGACCGCCAATGCAACTGGCGGCGGCCGAACACGACGTCTTTCGTTACGACCCCACATGGCGACCCGGCACCTACGACCTCAACTGGCATGAGTGGCGCATGCCGCAAATGGCCTGGGACCAGAGTGTGATCGCCGGGATGACAGGCGTCGGAACGGCAAACGCCAGGTCGGTCGCGCACCACTATCAATCGGCCGCAGTCGGTCAGCCCACGTGGTCGCCGGACGGCAACCGGCTCGGGTACGTGTGCGACGCAAGCGGTTGGATGGTCGTCACCGTCGAAGGAGCGCCAGCCGTCCCCGAGCCCTTCGAACACGCGACGCCGACCTGGGGTTCGGGACAACGCTCGTGGTGCTGGTCACCGGACAGCACCCGTGTGGCGTTCAATCGCAACGAGCTTGGCTATGCGCGCCTACTATTCGCCGACGTCGACAAGGGCACGACAACAGAACTCGGCAAGGCATGGCATCTGGGAATCTCCTGGTCGACAACGCCACAGGGCACCGAGCGCCTCGCTGCTATCCGCACCGGAGGGGTCACCCCGCCACAACTGGTCGTGTACACCGTCGATCCGCATCCCAACCACACCGACGGCGGCAACGTCAACGCAACCCCCGAAACACGAAGGGCGACGCGGACAACCGTCGCCCGAGGGCCTGTCGGGGGCTGGGAGCAATGCGCACTTGTTGAACCTCGCGCCGTCACGTGGGCTGCCACCGACGGTTCGACGCTGCACAGCCGGCTCTATCAGCCCAAGGATGTCGACACCGCTGGAGTCATCGTGTCCGTACACGGCGGACCGACCGATCAGGGAACCGTGCAGTTCAATACAAGGTACGCATATTGGCTCTCACGAGGCTGGGCGATCTTCGTTCCGGATTACCGAGGATCGTCGGGGCACGGCCGCCCATACCAACAGGCAATGAATGGCGGTTGGGGTGTCGTTGATGTAGACGACGTAACGTCGGGCCTTGCATGGCTTCGCTCTTGCCCAGGCATCGACCCTGGCCGCATCGTCCTCATGGGCGGCTCGGCCGGCGGCTTCACCGTGCTCAACATGTTGGCCGATCAGACGAAGCTGTCCGGCGTTGTGGCGGCCGTAGTTCTGTACCCGGTCACCGATCTGGCCGAACTCGATGCCACCACCCACCGGTTCGAACAAACGTACAACGCGACCATCGTCGGCCCACCGGAGTCGTATCCCGAGCGTTCGCCGATCGGCAAGGCCTCCAGGTTTCGGACGCCTCTCCTTCTGTTCCACGGCGACGCCGATCCGGTCGTCAATGTCGAGCAGTCCCGTCGGCTCGTGAGGGACATCCAAACTGCAGGTGGACAGGTCGACTACGTCGAGTACCCCGACGAAGGTCACGGATGGAAGCGTAGCGACAACACGATCGACGAACTCCGACGTATCGACGTCGTCCTCGATCGCTTTCGCGCACCGAAACCCTGACACCGAAACCCTGACACCGAAGCCCGAAGTCGCCGGATCGCGCCGCACAGGCGCCTCACACGCCGAGGGAATCCTTCGCATACGCCGTGAGCCGTTTGTAGTCGACCTTGCCGTTGGCCGCCCGACCGATGGTGTCGATCACGACGACGTGGCGTGGCGACTTGTAACGCGCCAGTTTTTCTCGCACGTGCTCGATAACGGCACCCGCGTCGATGGTCGCGCCCTCACGCGGCTCCACCACGGCGCAGATCACTTCACCGAATCGCTGATCCGGGATGCCGACGCAGACGGCATCGTTGATCGTTGCGTGGAGCTTCAAGACTTCTTCCACCTCTTCAGGAAAGACTTTTTCACCACCGGTGTTTATGCACACCGAACCGCGGCCCAGCAGGTGGAGGCTGCCGTCTTCGTTCACCTGCGCATAGTCCCCGGGCACCGAATAACGGACGCCGTCGATCACCCGGAACGTTTTGGCCGTCTTCTCCGGGTCCTTGTAGTACCCGAGCGGTACGAATCCGCTAATGGCCACAAACCCGATTTTTTCGTCGCCGGGCCGCACGGCCACACAATCGTCGTCGAACACGTGGACCGTCGGGCCGAGTGCGAATTGCGCCGTCTTCTGTGCGTTGTCCTTCGTGCTCACCGAAGCGCCCAAACCGACCGCCTCGGAAGATCCGAACGAGTCGAACAGAACCACCTTGGGAAGATGGCCGAGAAGTCCGTCCTTCGTCTCCTGACTCCACATCACACCGCTGCTCGAGATCGTGACCAAGCTCGACAGGTCCAAGCGGCCCGGGTTGGCATCGAGGCATGCCAGCAACGGCCTCGCGAAGGCGTCGCCGACAATGACGATCTGGGTGACACTTTCGCGTTCCACGATGTCGAACAACTCGACGGGATCGAATGACCGCAGCGGGTTCGTGACCACGCACCCACCCATTGCAAGTGCGATCATGGACGAAAACTGGCCCGTCCCGTGCATCAGCGGACATGCCGGCAACATCACCGGGACCGGGGTCGGCGGACGGAGTGTCTGAGCCCGGAGGGCATCGAGAGAATCGACCGGGGGCCGACCGGCGAGCGCGTTGCCCCCGCTGCCGAGAACACTGAACAGATCATCTTGACGCCACATCACGCCCTTCGGCATGCCCGTCGTGCCGCCGGTGTACAGCAACAGAAGATGCTCCCCGGAGCGTCCCCAGGATGCTCGAGCCGGCCCGTTGTCACGACGCCCCGACCCAACCACTTCTTCATACGGAATCGCCCAGTGGGGCCGGGATGCATTCGTCGGCTCCGGGTCGTCAACGACGTACCATCGCTTCACCTTCGGCAGCTGGGCACGGATTTCTTCGATGAGCGTGGCGTAGGAGGCGTGGAACACCACAGCTTCCGCGTCGGCATTGTCGAAGAGGTACCGGATCTCCTCCGCGCCGTACCGGAAGTTGGTGTTTACCGGAACCATTCCGGCCTTGAAGGCTGCGAAATACGTCTCCAGATACTCTGCGCAGTTGGTGAGATAGGCCGCCACCTTGCCCTGCTCACCGATCCCCGCACCGATCAAGTCGGCGGCCAGGTTGTCGGCGCGGCGATCGAAGTCGTCCCAAGTAAAGCGCCGCGGCCCACACACCTGAGCCACAGCTTCCGGAGTGGTCGTGGCAACAACTTCGAAAACGTCAGCCCAGTTCCAGTTGGTCATGGGCCGTACGTTATCTGCGCCACGCCGACCGAGCCTTATCGACGGACGGACTACTTCGTTTTGATCCGCGTGCCGACCTTTCCGACCGAATCCTTCTTCGATTCAGACGAAAGCAGATACGCCTCGAGGGCATCGGTGTCGACGACGCCTCCCAATCGATCCGTGCCCTTCGTGAACGCCGCGAACAGGTCGCCACCGTCGGCAACGAAGTTGTTCGCCGTCACGCGATAGGTCGCAGTTGGTTCGATCGCTTTGCCGTTGAGTGACATCGACACGACTCGCGAGCCTTTGGCCCCCGCCTTGTCATAGGTGTACTCGAAGCCCTCCGAGACCTGCAAGATGCGCGATGCCCCAGGCGACGGGTTGTCGAACTGTTGCTCCAGGATCTCCTTGATGTTCGCACCGGTGACGGTCATCGTCATGAGGTTGTTCCCGAATGGCTGAACGCTGAACGCTTCACCGAAGGTCACATCGCCGTCCTTTTCGCCTCCGCTCGACTGCTTGAAGATGAAGTCCGTACGTATGCCACCGGGGTTCATGAACGCAATCTGTGCTCCGCCGTTCGCCTTGTCTTTCGTGGCGAACAGCTGAGAGTCGGCGATCAGATCACCGGCGGCACTTTCGCCGGCCGGGTTCGCTGTTCTCGTCACGTCGGCCGGAATCGACCCCACGATCCGATTGGCCAGCGGGGCCGATGCGGCCTTCCAACGGCTGATGATGTTGGTCTGGGTGACGTTCTTCGCAACATCGCGCGTCACGATCTTGTTCTCGATCTTGATCGACACGAAGTCGTTCGTGACCGGCGAAAGGCGAGTATCTATGTCCGCATACAAACGCGAGAACGCCAGGGAACTCGACACGGGCACACCGTCGATCTTGCAGACATACGCGGAGTGGGTGTGGCCCGACACCACAAGGTCGACGTCCTTCGTCATCTTCTTCACGATGTCGTTGATCGGGCCAGAGATACCGGGACATTCGTTGATGCCGCCCGTAGGCAGACCACCTTCGTGGATCAACACGACGAACGCATTCAGGTTCGACCACTGGGACTTCAAACGCTTGACCTCAGCATTGATCGCATCTGCTTCGTCGAGAAAGTCCAGCGATCGCACGCCACCAGGCGACACGATCGATGGCGTGTCCTTCAGGGTAAGTCCGAGGAACGCAACGCGGACGCCGCCATAGTTACGAATCGAGGAACTGGCCAGAAGCGGTAGGCGTGACTTCTTGTCGACGACGTTGGTGGAAAGGTATTCGAAGGTCGCCCCTCCGTACGGACGAACCTTGCAGCCGTCTTTGGGGTGGCAGCCGCCTCGTTGGATGCGCAACAGTTCATCGGATCCCTCGTCGAACTCGTGGTTCCCGACTGCGGCGATATCGAGGCCCATGTCCATGAGCGATTCGACGGCTGGTTCGTCGTGGAACAGTCCGCTCAGCAGCGGTGATGCACCGATGTTGTCGCCCGCCGCCACGGTGACCGAATACGGTTTCCCCTGACGGGCGTTGGCGAGGTGCGTAGCGAGGTATTCCGCACCGCCAGCGTCGACCGACCCAACCCGACCACTCGACCCAGCGGGGGGTTCGATGTTGCCGTGGAAGTCGTTCATTCCGAGGATCTGGAGAGGAATGAGGCCGTCTTTGTCGGTCACTGCTGATTGTGCCTGAACCGAGGAGGGGCGGGCCGCGAAGAGGCCCGCAACACACATCACCCCAACAGCGGCTATTGCCAAGGGACGGACAGTTCGCATATCGCTACCTCCACTCGTCGTTACTTCCCAGAGTGTTAATCAAAGCATGCCAGTTGGTGCCGTCGTGACACGAGCCATGCCAATTGCCTCGACTAGAAAGGACCCATGAGCATGAGTATCGAAGAAGCAGTGGCCGCTCTCACCGTGACGGGATCTCCCTTCGAGATAACGGAGGCCGAGATCCGAGGGCGTACGCAGAGGGTATTCAAGAACTTTCCGAGCATCATTCCTCATCTCTTCGCCGGTTCCCGAAACACCGGTGCCACCGCCGACCGCCCGTTCCTCGTCTACGAAGGCGAGTCCATTTCGTTCTCGGAGGCGTACGCGCAGGCCGACGCTCTCGGCCATGCGCTCGTTCACACGTTCGGTGTTTCCAAGGGCGACCGAGTCGGGATCGCGATGCGGAATTACCCGGAATGGGTCATCAGCTACATCGCGATCGTGTCGATCGGTGCGATTTCGGTGTCGTTCAACTCGTGGTGGACCGCCGACGAACTGGCGTACGGGATCGAGGATTCGACCCCGAAGGTGATCATTGTCGACCGCGAACGGCTCGCTTCCACCTACGGAGCGGCGAGGGCGAATGGCGCCACGCTGATCGCCGTTCGAGTCGATGGTGCCCTGCCCGAAGGCGTCGTTGCCTGGTCCGACGTCGCCGCCCCCGGACCGTTGATGCCAGTGGTTGCCATCGATCCCGAGGACGACGCAACGATCCTGTACACCTCAGGCACGACGGGTCACCCCAAGGGCGCTGTTTCGACGCACCGAGCGGTGTGTTCAGCGGTCGGTCTGTTCGGTCTTCGCACGACAGCCGAGGGACTAAGAAATCCGCCGCCTGCTCCCGACCCGAACGAAGCACCCACCCTGCCTTCGTTCATCCTCATCGTTCCGCTGTTCCACGTCACGGGCGGTGTTCCCGTGATGTTGAGTTGCGTCGTCAATTCGCTGAAGCTCGTCATTATGTACAAGTGGGACGTCGAAAAGGCGCTCCAACTCATCGAGCGCGAAAAGATTTCGAACTTCGTCGGCGTTCCCGCCCAGGGGTGGGACCTCGTGCATTTCGATCGGTTCTCGGACTACGACACGTCGTCGTTGCGTTCCATCGGTGGCGGAGGCGCGCCCGCTCCGGCGTCGCAGGTCGAAAAGACGGCGAAGGCGTTCCCGAAGGGAGCACCGGGTATTGGATACGGAATGACCGAGACGAACGCCTTCGGACCGCAGAACACAGGCGCCGACTACATCAGCCACCCCACGTCGGCGGGTCGCTGGGTTCCGCCGTTCGAGGTGACGGTCCGCGACGAAGCGGGCAACGATCTCCCACGCGGCGAGCGCGGGGAGATCTGCTTCAAAGGACCAAACCTGATCCGCGGGTACTGGAACAAGCCCGACGCCACATCCAGCGTGATCGTCGACGGCTGGCTCCACTCGGGCGACATCGGCAGAATCGACGCCGAAGGCTTCGTGTACGTCGAGGATCGCCTGAAGGACATGATCCTGCGCGGGGGCGAGAACGTCTATTGCGCCGAGGTCGAGGCGGCCATCTACGAGCATCCGGCGATCCACGAAGCGGCCGTCTTCGGCATCCCCGACGAACGCCTGGGGGAGGAGGTCGCCGTCGCGATCCATCTCGTCGATGACGCGACGCTGACGCCAGCGGAACTGCGTACGTTCCTGTCGACCAAGATCGCTGCGTTCATGATTCC
>JANOWU010000200.1:0-31384 GCA_031418035.1 Acidimicrobiia bacterium | reverse complement strand
ACCTGTCGGGTCGTGATCGATGAGCTTGGTAACCAGCCGGGCGGCACTCAACGAATGCGGCCATGCGACCAGAACCTCGAGCGCGGCAAACACTGCGATGTTGACGCCGTACTTCTCAACGGTTACCCGGGCCACGAGCACTCGACCGATAACCCATACGAAGCCGAGCGCGATCCAGACCCGTTCGAGAGCACGGCGTCGCGCGACTTGTTCGGGCGTCGGAACCAACACACCACAGGTGCGTCTGTCCCTGTTCCCATGGGCGATCGAGCGGCTCTCCACGTCTCAGGTCATCGGCACGTCATCCATCGGCCCTGCGCATTTGGGGCCACCCGGCCCACCACGGGGCGAGGCGTTGGGTCTTTTGACCTGTTCCGGCGAGAACCCGGCCTACTTTGCCTGGGACCAGCAGTCGATCAATCGGGCCTCGGCGACAAAGGAGACCCTGGTTCCGGGTTGCCAGTAGGCGGCGGCCTCGGGCAAGGCGCTCTCGACAATCGACGCAACTTCGTCGCCCGTTGTCCTGGGCGCGTGGACAAGTAACTCGTCGTGAAGACACATCACCAATCGCCCGCCGAGTGGGGTGATCCGCGACCGGACGATCGCCGCCCACACCTTGAAGAGTTCGGCGGCGGCGCCTTGCACAACCGCATTTCTCGCGTAACGCCCTCGACTCGCTGCGGCTGGCCCCTGTGTTGGAGCTTGGGCGATCCCTGGGTCTGCGGATTCAGGCTCGGCGTGCATGCGCACCAATCGCCCCCCGTAGGTACGAATATGACGTCCCGCCTGACCGTCACGGTCAGCCGAGCGCAGATACTCCATGGCTTTGGGGTACCCCGCTTCCATCTGACGCAGAACATCACCGGCCACCCCGGATGTCTGCCCGTACATGGCGGCAAGCATGGCAACTTTGGCCACCGATCGTTCCACGCCGAAGCGAGCGGCGATCGGTGCGTAGAGATCGACAGACTGCGTGGCGGTGCTGAGGGCCACGTCGCCAGAGATCGCCGCAAGGACCCGCGGTTCGATCTGGCCGAGGTCGGCATGGACGAATACCCACCCCTCGTCGGCGCGCACTGCCGAGCGAAGATCAGTGGGCATATTATGTAGTCCCGATGACGCGGTCATCCGCCCGGCTGCACCATCGCAGCCCGTCCACTGACCACGCAGACGACCGTCGGAACCGACATGTTCGTCGAGCCACTGGTAGCCGAAGGTCGAACCGATTCGGTCGGCTTTGCGCCAGTTCAACAGGGCATCCACGAACGGGTGCGAGTGTCGATACGGTTCCAGTTGGCCGGCACGCGTGTTGGGAACGTCGATTCCGACGGCCTTCAACATGGCCAGTACACGCAAGGGATTTCGCAGGTCTCGATCGCCGATGAGGGGCGCCACTTCGAGCACGACGCCATCGCGTTCGTTGCGAAGGTCGATCTCGTGTTGTTGGCTCACGGGTCGCGGGCCGACGAAGGATTCGATGAGCTTCTCGGCGACGTCGATGCGAAACGGAAGTCCGAACGTGGCGAGTTCGACACACAACAATTCGGCGAGCGACTCCGACTTCGCGACAGCTTCCGCACGCCCACTTGGATCAAGGGAGCGAAGGAGCTCCTGTTGTTCGGTACATACGGACATGGTCAGCGCCGCCCATTTGGCCAGTCGTGTGGCGTCGTTTGTCCATGCTCCATTGATCCACTCGGGTCGCAGGTACCCGTCGGGGCGAACGGGGACGTCCGCGTCGCCTTCATTGATATGTGCACCTAGCAGATTGAGCTGACCCATCACCGGAATTCCTGACTGCGGTAGTTCTCGGAGCGTCGCCCATACTCGGGCCGGATCAGCACGCCAACCGCCGAAGCAAAGCCGATGGACCGCCGCAACGTCCCAGCAACTGGCCAGATGCACGCTGCGCCCGACCTCATTCCAGGTCGAGTCGGCCGACCACCACGTCCATCGGGGGCGGTGTTGCGCCTCGATCGACGCAATCATTCCCACCGCCGTGTCCGTCTCGGTGGAACGAAACGCACGGGAACTCGTGCCCGTCGCGAGTCCGATACCAAATCCCGGGGCGACGGTGAGGCCAAGGTGATCACCGCGCTGGTGTCCGACCATGCGGAGCCATTCCAGGGCCTGGTCGGTCGATCCGGTCATCGACCTGCATTCAAGCACTCCCGTCGCGGGTAGAAAGGGGGCCGACGTATTCTCCTTCGAAAAGGGCATCATGACTCCAACATTTCGCGCCGCTGAAATCCCCGCCGCTCAACTTGTCGAGCGTCCACTCGGTCAGCCGTCGGCTGAACCGTTGAGCGGGCCGATCACCACACGCAGTGAGTTGCTCTTCACGAGCCCCGACGAGAAGATCGTGTCAGGGACGTGGGAGTGCGAGCCGGGTGCATCGCGCTGGGAGTTCCTTACGCGAGGCGAATTCATTCACGTGATCCAGGGTCGAATGACGGTGCAGCGCGACGGGGAAGATCCCGTCGAGTTGACCCCCGGTTGCACCGCAGTGTTCGAACTCGGCTGGTGCGGTGTGTGGACTGTTCACGAGACCCTTCGGAAAGTCTTCGTCGTCTTTCGCGCCTAGCCGCTCTCAACCTCCGCCGTTTCGTCCCTGTCTCAACCTGGCGCATTGCGTCCCTGTCTTCACTCGGGTTGGGTCGGCGTGCGCGTCGGGCCCGGGGTTGCGTCGGCCGGGATCAGCGCTTCGTGAAACCGAGGGTGAAGCTCCGGACAGCTCGGGCGAAGATGTTGGCTTCGACGTCGGGCTCGGCGACCACTTGAAGATTGGTCATCCGACGCGTCATTTCCTCGAGCAGTACCCGCACGCTCAGACGGGCGAGCGGCGCACCGATGCACATGTGGGGGCCATTGCCGAAGCTGAGATGGTGATTGGGGCTACGACGGATGTCGAACCGAAAGGGTTCCATGAATTGCGTTTCGTCGCGATTGGCCGACGGATAAATCATGATGACCCTGTCGCCCATGGGGATACTCTGCCCACTTAGGGTTACCGGAGCCATAGCGCGACGGAAGAAGTTGTTGAGCGGTGTTACCCACCGGAAGAGCTCTTCGATGCAACCCGGCACCAATGACGGGTCCGCGGCCAGTGCCTCCCAGTCGTCGGGGTGATCCGCCAGCACTCGCAGTCCATGCGCAATCGTGGTTCGCGTCGTTTCGGCTCCGCCGGCGACGAAAAGCCCGGTTTCGTGGAACACCATCTCGTCGCTCATGGGAGCTCCGTTGAGTTCGGCCGTCGCCCACACCGTAAGGAGGTCG
This sequence comes from Acidimicrobiia bacterium, assembly GCA_031418035.1. Lineage (GTDB taxonomy): Bacteria > Actinomycetota > Acidimicrobiia > Acidimicrobiales > JANYDT01 > JANOYY01. Next base: position 28,108 of record JANOWU010000200.1, on the reverse strand, counting down.
TCGCCCGGTTCCTTGCGCTTTCGCACAATTTGGTTCTTCACTTCGGCAAACAAGTCCATGTTCGCCCCCACGAACTCGAGGAAGGTCGCCCCGTCGCGCTCGCGCATGTCGGTGCGCATCAGCTTTTCGGACCACTCCTTCACCCTGGGCCACCACTCCTCCGGCAAACCCAGAAGTCGACACGTCAACCGTGCCGGAAGCTGCCCGGCTATCGACCCAACCACTTCGGTCGAATCGTCATCGACGATCGAATCGATAAGTTCAGTTACTAATGCACGGATTTCCGGGATGCGTCGCGTCATCACCGGCGGAGAAAAGAAGCGTTGCACCAACATTCGCTGGGCCCGGTGTCCCGGGTCGTCCTGCGCGATCATGTTCGATTCGTTCAGGGCCCAGACCGCCCGGTACCCGAGGCTGCTTCTGAACACCTCGGCGCGCCGCTCGACTTCCAAGACGTCGGCGTACCTGGTGATTGCCCAGAGTCCGTTTCGAGCGTCGAAGTACACGGGTTCATTCGCCCGCATCCAGGTCCACAGCTCGTGAGGGTTGCGCCGGTAGAGCTCGGGATCGAGCAGATCGATCGTCGGACGTTCGACTGGGGTCACTGCCTGGGTCACGAATCGAGGGTACCGGTTTGCATCCCCGCGCACCAAGACCACTAACTTCAAACGAATGGCTTCGATCGCGACCGAGCACAACCCAGAGCTCGGGTTCTATACGTTGGCGGGCGCTCCCGACACTCCTCGGGCGCTTCTGGACGAGGTTCGCGACGCGGAAGATCTCGGGCTCGGCGCCGTCTTCATCTCCGAGCGCTACGACATCAAAGAAGCAGCGACGTTGTCGGGGGCCGTTGGCGCAATCTCGACGAACCTTCGGATCATCACCGCCGCCACGAACCACAACACACGCCACCCGATCGTTACGGCGTCGTACGCCACCACGATGCATCGACTGACCGAAGGACGGTTCACCCTCGGACTCGGTCGCGGAATCGATCGGCTCTTCGACGCCTACGGGATCGAACGAATCACGACGGCCCAACTTGAAGATTTTGCTCGGATCATGCGTCGGTTGTGGCAGGGAGAGACGATCATCGGGCATGACGGGCCTATTGGTTCGTATCCGTTTCTGCGGCTGAATCCGAGTTTTCGCGAAGAGATACCCCTGGGGCTCGTGGCGTTTGGTCCGAAGACGCTCGCCCTCGCGGGCCGCCTGTTCGACGACGTTATTCTGCATACCTTCTTCACCGACGAGACGCTGACGCGATGTGTCAAGACCGTGAAGGACGCCGCAGAAGCAGCGGGCCGGGATCCCGCCAGCGTTCGGGTGTGGTCCTGCTACGCAACCGTGGGCGACCACATCGCCGAACCACTGAGGCTGAAGAAGACAGTCGGGCGACTCGCCACCTATCTGCAGGCCTACGGTGACCTGATGGTTCGTACAAACAATTGGGACCCCTCGGTGCTGGCCAAGTTTCGAGCTGACCCGTTCGTGAAGAGCTTCCCGGGTGCGATCGACGCGAAAGCGACAACCAGCGAGCTCGAGCATGTTGCGACGCTCATCCCGCAGGATTGGTTGGCGCCTGCCGCGACCGGATCGCCCACCCTATGTGCACAGAGCGTTCGGAGACAGATGTCGCTTGGCGCAGACGGAGTGATCATGCACGGTGCTACTCCGGCCGAGCTTGCACCGATCGTCGCCGAATATCGACGACGCGTGTGACGCGTCTGACGCGAGAGGGCGGATTCTGCGAAGCTGAGTGCGATGCCTCCAGCCCTCTCGGTTACTGATCGCCTGCGATCGCTCGCGCTCACCGGCGCGGAGCAACGTGTCGCCGAGGTCATCCTCGCTGACCCCGAACGAGTCGCTTTCGGAACGGTCGCCGATATCGCAACGGCCGCCGGCACCGGCGGGGCCACGGTGATGCGCCTCGCGGCAAAGGCGGGGTTCGAAGGGTTTCGGCAGCTCCAGGAGTCGATTCAACGAGACATGACGACGCGGCTGCGTCCCGCTGCGGAGCGAATCAGAGAACAACAGACCTCGGAGACGCACTCGAGAAGCGCGACGACAGAGACGTCGAACGTACAACGGACCCTCGATGGTGTCGACGCGAAGTCGCTCAAGCTCGCGACGCGGACACTCCTCAGCGCGAAGACGGTCGCCGTCATCTCCTCCGACGCTGCACAAGGCGTGGCGAGTGTTTTCGCCGCTGATCTTGGAATGCTGCGCTCCGACGTCGTTTCCCTCTTCGGGGGCACCGTGGCCAACCTGCGCCTCAGTGCGCGCCTCGGCAAAGGCGATGTCGTGGTTGTCGTCGACGTCGCCCGCTACGACCGTGCCGTCGTTGATGCCGTAGGAGCTCTCGAGCGCAACGGGGTCTCGGTGATCTCACTGACGGACTCCCCACTGGCCCCGGTTGCGAAGGGAGCGCTCGCCTCGTTCACGTTCGCCGATGTCGGGGTTGGCCCCTTCGATTCCTACGTCGGCGCTCTCGCGCTCTTGAACCTTCTCGTGGCGGAGGTCGCCCGACAACGCAGTGACATCGCGTCTCGGCATCTCGATCGCCTTGAAGCACGGTGGACCGAGCTCGACGCGCTACTCGGCGACTGACCCGGTGCTGCTGTCGCCGTGCTGCGTACGCGTGCCGCCGACGTTCTGCGTGATAGTCGGGTCAGGTGTCCGGTCGGCAAAGAGGGGCCGGTCTCGCACGTACGACGGAAACTGGTCGTTGCAGCCATGGCACGTGAGCAGAACTTCGAGCAGTTTGCCGTGGACGCCGGGAACGAAGCGTCCCAGCAGCCCGGTGGTCTCATGAATGCCGGTTGCGTCGTAGGTACGGTCGGTTCGACAACGCGGGCAGGGAAATACTCCGGCGTCCACAACGGTCACTCGCTTTTGTCCCTTGGGAATGGCGAAGAAGGAGTTCGGCACCCCGACATCGTAAACCAGCGGTCTATGGAATAAACATTTCACTAGACATCTCTACTGGAATGTTTGTACCATATTGTCGTGAAGTCCTCCACCAGACACCCCAAGGTCCAGTCGGCCTCCTCATCCGTCGACGCATGGCGGTCGTTCGTCGGTTCCGCACCGACAGGTGGCGGAGAACAATCGACTGCTGAAATGGTCCGATGCGCCGGGCACGCACGCCGCCTCCTTCCGGCCAATCTCCATGATTCCCTTATCGACTTTGCCGACGCCGGAGACCGCGCTGGGGCGCTCCTCCTTCGTGGCGTGCCAATCGGATCAGTTCCGGCCACACCGCAGTCTCGCAACGGGGTCACGAAGCCCGATGCGATCAGTGAGTTCGCGCTCCTTAGCGTTGCAAGGTGCCTCGGCCAACCGGTCGGCTATCTCCCTGAACACGGCGGAGCGCTCGTCCAGAACCTGTTCCCGACCGCAGCCACGGCGAATCAGCAGGTTTCGACGTCTTCCACGGTCGACCTGTTCTTTCATACCGAGACGGCGTTTCACCCGCACCGTCCCCGGTATCTCCTTTTGCTCTGCCTGCGCGGCGAACCCCAGGCGCGCACAACGCTCTGCTCCGTCGACGCAGTGATCGACGAGTTGAGCGCTTCGGAGGTCGCGGTGTTGCGCCAACGGCGATTCCGCACCGGCGTCGATGCCTCCTTCGGCGGCTCCAAGAGCGATCCGGGCGACACCGTGCTTTTGCGCAGAACTGTCCGTTCGTTAGTTGACCGGGGGCCGACGTCGGCGCTTGCCGTCCTTTCGGGGGACCACGAGCGGCCGACGCTGGTATTCGACGCTGATTTGATGATCGGTACGGATCACGAATCTGACCGGGTCCTTCAGAAGCTGGGTGGACTGATCGTCGACCATGCCACGTCGGTCGTGCTCGAAGCGGGCGATCTCCTGATCATCGACAATCACCGCGCCGTCCATGGACGCAGTCCCTTCCCCGCACGATTCGATGGCACCGACCGCTGGTTGCAGCGAACGTTCGTCGTTGGCGACCTGGCCCCGAGTTCCGGTGAGCGCGAGGGGCGAATCATCACCACACGCTGGGAGTAGGAAACCGAATCTGCGTCGGCCTAGGCGAGGTTCTCGCCGCTGACCTCGAACGGGCCGCGCAAACCGCTGTCCTTGCCACTGGGTTCACAGGCCGAGACGAACCCACCCGGCGTGAGCGTGAGGGTCAGCCGCTTCGTTTCTCCCGACGCGATGTCGCGCACCTCACCGATCACCGTTTCGCCGTTGTTGGCGTAGATCCGGAACACGGAAGGCTGGGCACCGCTATTGGTCACGTCGAACACGACCTTTCCGGCAAGGTGCTTCGTCACAGAGAGCACGCATTCGGTTTGACCGCTCGCTACCGTCACCGGATCACCACCGAGCACGGATGCATCACGCGTGCTACAGGAGGAAAGACCCCCGGCGACGATCGCGAACGCAAGAATCGCCGCGCCCGTGCTGCGTCGAACAGACTCGCGATGTCGGCATACTCCGTCACGGTCGAGACACGGGCAGATCTTTGGCCTCCGACCCTTCGATTCCATGAATACTCACCTTACCAACCGCCGCAATTACTATTCCGTCCCAAACACGACGCGTTCAGACGACGGTTGATCCGTCGGACGGCTCGTCGAAACCACCACAAGGAGAACTACCACATGAGACGAGTCCTCACCGCTGTCCTGGCCGGCAGCCTTCTGTTCGCTGCGTGCAGCAGCGACAGCTCTGACAGCACCGACGCCGCAAGCACCGAAGCAGGTGCGACGGAGGCTGCAACCGAAGCGATAGCCACCGAAGCTGCAGCCACCGAGGCTCCAGCGACCGACGTGATGGCGTCGGAAGCTGCCGGGACCAAGGCCGGGGATCCTCCCGCCATCGGTTCAGGTGCGGCTGCGTCGTGCGCCAAAGGCAAGACGGTCAACGCCGACAAACTCGTGATTGCGACCGGCGAACCGGCGTTTCCGCCGTACGTGATCGACGACAAGCCCGATTCGGGCGAAGGTTTCGAAGCGGCCGTCGGTCAGGCCGTGGCTCGTGAACTCGGCTTCGACGTCACGAAGACCTCGTGGATCCGTACGCCATTCGATGCGGCGATCGCTCCGGGCCCGAAGGACTTCGACTTCAACCTGCAACAGTTCACGATCACCGACGAACGCAAGCAAGCCGTTGATTTCTCGGAGGGCTACTACACCGCAGCGCAAGCCGTCTTTGGACTCGCTGATTCCTCAGCCGCCAACGCGAAGTCGGTCGCTGACCTGAAGGGCCTCAAGATCGGTGTCGCCGTCGGGACGACCAGTCTCACCTACGTTGAAGAAACCATCAAGCCCACTTCGGCACCGCTCGTGTACAACGACAACGCAGCCGCCAAAGCTGCGCTCGAGTCGAAGCAGATCGACGCCATCGTCAGCGACCTCCCGACGGCGCTGTACATCACCGGAGTCGAGATTCAAGGTTCGAAGGTGTTCGGACAGATTGCCGGCACAGGCACGGACCAGTTCGGTCTCCTGCTTTCCAAGGGGAGCAAATTCACCGAGTGCGTCAACTTGGCGATCACCGCGTTGAAGTCCAGCGGCGAACTCGACACCATCACGACGAAGTGGATGTCAGAGTTCACCAGCGCACCGGTTATCGCCGCCTAAATGTCTTCATCTCCCGACGGATCGCGTGAGGGTGCCGGTGCCGCGGTATCGGCACCCTCCGGCCGTCGGGCCGAGTTCGAACAACGTCAGCGACAGCGAAGCACAGCTATTGCATCCGTAAGCACACTTACTGTGCTCGCCCTCATCGTGGTGTTCGTTCCGAAGATGCCCGGATGGGGCGCTGTCCGTAACGCATTCTTCCGATGGTCAAGCTTTCGTAACGCGCTGCCCAAACTGTGGTCGCCGTTTCTGTTGAACCTCAAGATCTTTGCCATCTGCGCACCGTGCATTGTGGTTCTCGGTCTTACCGTCGCGATGGCACGGAGCATCCGTTCCCCGGCGCTCTTCCCCCTACGCCTCCTTGCCACCGTGTACACCGATGTGGTTCGCGGTGTTCCGGTCATCCTCTGGATCACGTTGATCGGCTTTGGTGTGCCAGGCTTGTTCAGCGAGCGGGCCTGGTACACGAAGGCTGTGGTGTGGGGCGGCTTCGCACTCGTGTTCTGCTATTCCGCCTATGTTGCCGAAGTGTTCCGGGCCGGCATCGAAGGCATCCACGAAAGTCAGCGCGCCGCCGCTCGCTCGCTCGGTCTCAGTTCGCGTCAGACCATGGTCGGGATCGTGTTGCCACAGGCGATCCGAAGGGTCATTCCGCCCCTCATGAACGATTTCGTAAGCCTGCAGAAGGACGTTGCACTCATCAGCATCATCGGGCCCGTTGAAGCGCTACGGCGAGCCAACATCTTGTCGAACAAAGAGTTCAATTTCACGCCACTGGTTGCCGCAGCAGTGCTGTTCCTGTGTGTGTCGATTCCGCTGACCCGAATCACGGATCACCTCATGGCCAAGGAGCGTCGACGGACCGGGGCCACGGTGGTTTCGTGAAGCTGGAGATTCGCAACGTATACAAAGCATTCGGTCCGCGGCAGGTTTTGCGCGACGTGTCGCTCAGCGTCGAAAAGGATCAGGTCATCTGTCTGATCGGCGCCTCGGGTTCGGGAAAGTCCACGCTGCTGCGTTGTATCAATCTCTTGGAACCGATCGACGACGGGAGGATCTTTCTCGACGAGGTCGATATCTCCGAACCGGGACTGGGGGTCGACGCCATCCGTCGACGGATCGGCATGGTGTTCCAGAGCTACAACCTGTTCCCGCACATGTCGGTACTCGGAAACATCACCTACGCTCCGACAAAGGTGCTCCGGATCAGCGCCACCGACGCGAAGGGCTCCGCAATGGACCTGTTGGAGCGATTCGGTCTGGACGACAAGGCACACGCCTATCCTGACCAATTGTCAGGCGGCCAGCAGCAGCGTGTTGCGATCATACGTGCACTCGCTATGCATCCGGAGGTGCTCCTACTCGATGAAGTGACCGCGGCGCTCGACCCTGTGCTCGTGGGTGAGGTGTTGAACATCATTCGTGAAGTCCGTCGCAGCGGCATGACGATGATCCTGGCCACCCACGAAATGGGCTTCGCTCGCGAAATCGCGGACAAGGTCTGTTTCCTCAGCAACGGTGCAATCGTGGAACAAGGGTCCCCGGCCGAGATCTTCGAGCGGCCATCGCGCCCCGAGACCCGCGAGTTCCTGGCTCGGGTCATTGCGTCGGGTCGTCTGCATGGCTGAGCACGCGACCGATCGTCTTCTTCAACTCCTTCACGATGCCGCGCGCGGGAGCTTTCCGCCCGCCGACTTCGCCACCACGCACCTTCCGTCCCCGTCCTCGCCGACTGACGCTGTTCTTGCCTTCTTCGGTCATCACGTCATCGCGAGCAACGTAGAGAGCTCCTTCGTCAGCGACTGGACGTCACGCGATCCCTTTGCCCTGTCAGACGTCCGCTTTCTCGCCGCGTTCGCCAACAAGCTCAACACGACACCCGGCATTTACGACGCAGTGTTCGCGGCCCCGGGTGAGGGCGTCGACGCCAGGGACATCGATTTTCGCGAAACCGATGATCGCTCGCATCCGCGAGTCGTACGTGCACTGCTCTACCGCGACCCGGCGACGATCCGGGTGTTCCATGACGTGAGCGGGCAGGGCCTTCTCGTGATGGGCCGCGGGCTCGCCGGGCGAATGGAAGCCGCGTTCGAAGTTGAGCCCGGCGCTCGCGGCAGAGGGATCGGGGCATCCCTCGTTCGCGCCGCCCGATTGTTGGCCCCGTCGGGCGAGCCGGTGTTCCTCCAGGTCTCCCCGGGTACGGTGTGGTCGATGCGGGCCGTAATGAGCGACGTCGCATTTCGGCCGGTGGGTTCGGAGATCTTGTTCCTCCGTACCTCTTCGTCGGACCGGGTGTGGTGATCTGACGACGGTCGGCCCGTCTGACCAGCGTTGAGGCGAAGCTCGTGGGGCAGAGCTCGCAGGCAGAGCTCGCAGGGCAGAGCCGGAGGCAGAGTGAGATGCTGAAACATGTTTCCAATCCGTGACCGAGATGGCTCCGAACATCAGTCATGGAACCGGAGCAACCAAACCCTCGCAGTCGGCGTTGGTACCGCGTCCGCTTGTGCACACGGTCACTCGTCGCAAGCTCGCAGACAGGGAAGCCGACGCAGAGCATCACCCGAGATGTGCCCGTGCAACCACCACTCGACGAAATCTCCGACGACATCGTCTGGCAACGTATTGCGAACGCAATCAAACGAAACCCCGATTGGCGCTGAGACCTGTGTTCGGTGGAGGAAACTGATGATCATGCGTTGTCCACCAGAATGCATGATCGGCAACGAGGGATGATGACTGACGAAACCGACATAGAACTCGTCAAACGAGTCGAAGCAGGCGATGAGTCCGCCATGGCAAAGGTGTACGACCGTTACGGCGGGCGTGTCTATGCGCTGGCGAACCGCGTGTTGGGCGATCGAGAACTCGCCGAAGACGTCACCCAAGACGTGTTCTTGAACCTGTGGAAGAACCCGGGCAGTTTCGACGAAACACGGGGGAAGCTTCGAACCCTGCTGCTGACCCAGGCTCACGGACGTTGTGTAGACGTCGTGCGGGCCCGAAACAGCCGAGCCCTGCGCGAGTCCAAGGTCGCGCAGGATCCCTCGCGCAACGTCCATGATGAGATCGATGCTGCGCTGATCGCTCTCGACGAGGCGGAGGCCGTGCGATCCGCGCTCGACACGCTTCCGAGCCACGAACGAACTGTTCTGGACCTCGCCTACTTCGGCGCGAACACCTACCGCGACGTCGCCCGGATTCTTTCGCTACCCGAGGGAACCGTAAAAACTCGCATGAGGTCAGCATTACAACGGCTCCGTGCCGAGCTACAGAAACCATCCGGAGCGACGCATCCGCTGTCAGAGCAGGACCACTCATGAGCACCTCCCCCGAACCGATGTTGTCCCACGAAGAGATCAAGAGTCTGCTCGCCCCCTACGCGCTTCATGCTCTCGACGACGACGATCTTCAAACCGTTGAATCGCACCTCGCAACGTGCACAGAATGCGCCGATGAGTTCGCCGACCTGGTGGAGACGTCGTCCATGATTGCCCTCACCGAGATCGAAGCACCCCCGATCAAACTCTGGGGACGAATCGAAACCGGTATGCGCGCAGAGAATGTCGAGAGTGAACCGACGACAACGGAAACGGCAGCATCCGAAGAGCTCACCCGATCAACTGCGGCACCTGTGGTGTCACTCGATCAGCACCGAGCCCGACGTCGAACGTCGATTCGATCCGCCATGCTCGGCGCAGCAGCTGCAGCCGCAGTCCTTGTGCCGATCACAACCTTCGTCGTGCAGCCCGGTACGCCGAGCATCGCGGCGCTCGCCGATCGGGCCGCGAGTACCGATGGCGCACGTCGGATCAGTCTGAACTCGCCGGACAATACCAAGCTCGGGGAGGTGATCCTCGACGCCAACGGTCATGGATACTTCCGTAGCCAATCGATGACGGAGCTCCCGGAAGGCAAGACGTATCAGCTCTGGACGATCGTCGACGGGACACCGGTCTCCGTTGGGGTACTCGGCCGCTCACCGAAAACGGCGGCCTTCACCGCCGACAACCAGCTTCAAGCAGTTGCAGTCTCGATCGAAAACGCGTCGGGCGCAGTGAGCCCATCAACGCCGATCGGTGTCGCAGCCTTGAGCTAGTCGCAACTGCACGGGGTCCCTCAAGGACTACAGCACACGAGTCCACCGAAGTGACAGCCCGAGCGCGGCCAGGAGGGCAATCAGTCCGAACGCAACGAACCCGACGCTGATCTCGACGTCGCGTTGTTGAAGTTTGACCTGTTTGGGTAGGTTCTCGAAGACTCGGCGAAGCTGCGGTGCATCCTCTGCCTTGTAGAAGTTCCCGCCCGTCATGGCAGCCACCTTTTTCAACGTCGGCTCGTCGGTATCGATGAAGCGGCGAAAGCCCGCTGCCCCTCCGGCCCGAGCAAAACCGCCACCACCGCCGGCAAAGGCGCCGTCACCAAGCGCGTCCCCGCCGATTTGTTCGGGCGTACAGACCAACGACTGGGGATCCGTGGTGCCGAAGCCGATGGTATACACCCGGACTCGACGTTCGACCGCCTGCTTCGCCGCCGTGGTGGGATCGACACCACGGGTGTTTGCGCCGTCGGTGAGCAAGACGATGATGTCGGGGACGTAGCCGCCCGTCGGAGGCGGTGCCTTCGACGGCTCGGTGTCGGGGACCACGGTGTCCGGAATCGAGAGGTCGAAGGGAAAGTCCGTCGGGGTGTCCTCGAGCCCCGTCGACGTCACGGGTGCCACGTTGGGATTTATGGAGGCGATGGCGTTGAGCGAAGCGAGAGTCGCCGCACCAATGGCCGTCCCTCGCGCCGTCACGAAGCCGTCGATGGCTTCGGTGAGTTCCTCCTTGTTCGTCGTCGGGGCCACGACGAGTTCGGCATACCCGGCAAAAGCAATGATGCCAATTCGCGTTCCGGAGGGTTGCGACTTCACGAAGGCCCGAGCAGCAGCTTGCGCGACCGCAAGTCGATTCGGGGCAACATCGGTGGCGCACATCGATCGGGAGACGTCGAGCGCGAGCATGATCGACGTGCTGGCACGGGGGACCTTTACGCTGGCTTGTGGCCGTCCGACGGCGATTCCGAGTCCAAGCAGTCCGGTCAGCAGCAAGGCCGAGGGCACGTGGCGGCGCCACTTCGCGGCGGCAGGCATTGCTGCGCGGACGAGTGCAACGTTCGAAAAGAGTACCGCCGACCTTCGTTTCTTACGTAGACCTACGATGTAGAGCGCCAGCAGAGCGGGCACTATTGCCAGAGCTGCCAGCGCCAGGGGCCATGCGAAGTTCACGGCTACACCAACCTTCCGAACCACTTCAGCGAAAGCAACGCGCCAACGGCGAGTAGACCCAAACTGGCACCGCTGAACGCACCGGTGAGTTCGGTCTTCTTGTCCTTCGACGTCCACTTCAGGTCGATGTTGCCGTACACACGTGTGAGTTCCGTGTCGTCCTCCGCGGCGAAGTACGACCCATTTGATATCTTGGCGATTTCTTTCAGGACGTCCTCGTCGAGAGCTGTTGCGATCTGGAACCCATCGACTTCGATGACGGCGCCCTCGGGCTTTCCAAGACCTATCGGGTAGATCTTTACGCCAGCGACCGATGCCAGTTCGGCGAGGTCGAGCGGATCGGGATCCGAGGTGTTTTCCCCGTCGGAGAGCAGAACAATCGCAGCGTTTGCGAAGTATCCGATTTTGACCTTGTCGACGTCGATTTTCTCCGGCATCGTTACGGTGAACGTGTCGGTGTTGGCCCCCGACGACGCCCCCGGTACTTCGGCCGTCGGCGAAGAATCGGTGAGCCGGATGGGCGATCCGTTGATGGCGTTCAACGACGCAAAGATGCCCTGCCCGAGCGATGTCGCGCCCTGGGGCTTCAGTCGATTTATCGCCGCAAGTATGGCTTCGCGGTCGTCGGTCGGCCTCTGCGTGATAACTCCGCCATCGCCGAATGCCACGATCCCGATCGACACGGACGAAGGTTGGCGCTTCACGAAACCTCGCGCCGCAACCTTGGCGGCGTCGAGACGCGTCGGCTTCAGATCATCTGCACGCATACTGCTTGAGGTGTCGAATGCCAGGACGACGATTCCCTCTCGACTAGGAACGGAAACAGTCGCCTGAGGACGTGAAAGGGAGAACACCAACAGCGCAAGTCCCACTAAAAACAGGGTGAACGGGATATGCCGTCGTTTCCGATTTCGGATGGACGCTGCGTTCGGGAGAAATCCTTTCGCCGCAAGTTCGGCTGCGCGCTTCGCTCCGGTCCTCACCTGCCGCAGGTATACGGCCACGAATGCAGGAATCGCCAACAGGGCGAACAGCATGACCGGCCAGGCAAAGGTCATCGGAGCCGTCTCCGTCGTCGTCGATCGACGATCCGAACGAGTGCCTCGACGAGGTCGTCTTCGGTCGATACTGGATGAAGCTCCACCCTCGCCTGGCGCGTCAGCGTCTGCAGCGAAGCCTGGTTCTGTTCAGCCGCCTCGCGAAAGCGCATTCGAAACTCCGGGTCGCTGGTGTCGACCGAAAGCAGTTCGCCGGTCTCGGCATCTTCGATGACGATCAGCCCCGCGTCGGGTATCTCGCTCTCACGGGGATCGCGCAGGTGAATCGCCACGACCTCGTGACGTTGGGTGAGCGTTGCGAGGTCACGTTCCCAACCCGGCGCGCTGATGAAATCCGACACCAGGATGACAAGGGAGCGTCGAGGAATCGTTCGATTCGCCGTCGCCAGGAACATCGACAGGTCCGTTGCCGTTGGGCCCGGATCGACCGGCTTCATGAGCTGTTGTGCAATTCGAAGGACGTGGTTTCGGCCGGTTCGAGGCGCGATAGTTGCGACAGCACTTCCGTTCAGGAGGAGGGCTCCCACCTGGTTTCCGCCTCGGCTGAGGAGACGGGCCAGTGCCGATGCGAGCTCCACGAGGACGGCGCTCTTGGGCCGTTCTGTCAGTCCGAAGGTCATCGAGGGCGTCCGGTCCAAGAGCAGCCAAGCCGTGAGCTCGCGGTCTTCGAGGTAGGTCCGGACGAACGGGCTGTCCATACGTGCGCTTACGTTCCAGTCGATGTGACGAACGTCGTCGCCATATTCGTACTCGCGGAGCTCGGCGACATCGATGCCCTGCCCGTGAAGGAACGTGCGATAGTCCCCTTGCATACGGCCGTCGAGGCGCTTCAGAACACGCCACTCCAGACGCTGCAGAAGCCGGTCAGGCGTTTCGGGGCGCCCACTCGGAGACATTCTCCACCTTCGATAGTCGGTTCAGTTGTGCGGGCCGGTCCTGCAGCGAAACCTCTGGGAGACGAACTGCGGCAATGATTCGACTGACGACATCGTCGGAAGTCACATCGTCGGAGAGCGCTTCATAGGACAGCACCACACGGTGGCGCAGCACATCCAGAGCGAGATCACGAACATCCGCGGGAAGGGCATAGTTGCGACCTCGAATGGCAGCCAGCGCCTTCGCGGCGAGAATCATGTTGATCGACGCCCGCGGACTCGCCCCGAAGGTGATGTAGCGGTTGAGAGCCTTCAGACCGACCCCATTGGCGTCACGTGTGGCCGTCGCCAATTTCACGGCGTATTCCATCAGGCCCGGGTCCACGTACACCGCATCCGCAGCCCGCTGCATTTGCCGCAGCATCTCCACGTCGATAACCGGACGTGTCGGCTCCAGCGGCCCGGTCATGCGTTCCACGATCACAAACTCTTCGGTCGGCGACGGATATCCGACATGAACCTTGAGCATGAAGCGATCCAACTGGGCTTCGGGAAGTTGGTAGGTGCCTTCGGACTCGATCGGATTCTGCGTGGCCATTACCAAGAACGGATGTGGGACCTGATGAGACTCACGTCCGATCGTGACCTGACGCTCCTGCATCACCTCGAGGAGCGCGCTCTGGACTTTTGCCGGTGCACGATTAATCTCGTCAGCCAACAAGAGGTTGGTGAACACGGGACCGAGTGAAGTTTGGAACTCCCCACTCTTCTGGTTGTAGATACGAGTTCCGATGAGGTCGGCCGGCACCAGGTCGGGTGTGAATTGAATACGTTGGAACTCGCCACCGATTGCGCTCGCCATGGTCTTGATGGCCATCGTTTTCGCAAGTCCGGGCACACCCTCCACGAGCACATGACCGCGCGCGAGCAGGGCAACGATCAGTCGCTCGATCAGACCGTCTTGACCGACGATGATCTTCTTGACCTGATACGCAACTTCTTCCAGTGATCGTGCCAATGAATCCGTAGAGATGTCACTCATCGCAGTCGTCTTTCCTTTGTTCCGCTATCATATGTTTACGTATCATTTTGAGATACCGCCTCCCGGTCCGCCGGGACCACCACCGGCTGCTTCGATCGGCACCGCGAAGCCGATCCCGACGAAGAAGTTCTGGTCTGTGGGATTGGCCAGCGCGGTGACTATTCCGATCACCTGACCATTGCGATTCAACAGCGGCCCGCCCGAGTTTCCCGGATTCGCCGCCGCATCGAATTGAATGAGCTGTCGCAGAGTGATTTCGTCATCCAGCGGAATTGATCGTCCCAAGCCCGAAATCACGCCGGCACTCATCGAATACGCCAATCCGAGCGGATGACCCACCACGAACACCTCGTCACCGACTCGTCCGCCACCTGACAACACCGCTGGCACGATGACCTCCGGTGACTTGTCGGTCGAGAGTACGGCGGAGTCCGTCTCGGGTGTCTCCGACTCGACCTTGCCTTTCGCTACCGTTCCGTCAGCGAAGGTGACTTCGATCGTCTTCGCCCCCTCGATCACGTGGCGTGCCGTGAGGATCTGACCGTCGGCGTTGATGATGACGCCGGTCCCGAGTCCGCTGAGGTCGTCGGAGTCACTTCCGTTCCTCCCTAACGTCGCCGGCGGATCTCCCGGGCCCCGCGATCGTTCGGTCGAAATGAACACCAAAGACGGAAGGATCTTCCCGTAGACCTGGCTCGCCCGAGCGGGCGCCGCGTTGGACTTCTTGATGGCCTCCGCAATGGCCGACGTAACCTCCTTCGGCACCGTGACCGGGGCGGCCGTTCCTCGTTGGGACGAGCCCCGACCGAGGACGAACACCGCAATCAGGGCGACCAACGCGCCGACACCGAGGGCGAGCGCCCGGCGCGAAACCTTTCGGCGGAGGCTCGAAACGGTTGTGGCCGCGGCGGGCGCTTCGGCGGTCGTCGGGTCCATGGCGTGCACCTCCTTCTTCCGAACTTAGCGGCGATTGCAAGTCTGCGATTTCCGAGGGAGCCTGCGCTCCTCAGGTAAGAGGACGATTACGACCGCCCGCTCACTCGGCGAGCAGGGTTCTGAAAAACCTCCCTTCCGACCTCAACACACTTCGTTGACCAGCCAATATCTGCTTGGCAAAATGGTCGAAACGTAGGATTTTCATCACCCTACGAGCCGCAAAACCGTCCCGAACGGAAACAGTTCGTCGACCTGTCCGCCGGCGGTCACGGCCCACAAGACCGGCCACGATGGCGCCTGTTCCGGAAATGGCCCGTAGCCATCGGTCATGTAAACGCCTACGACCTGCGCTCCCGCGAACTCGGACTCCAGCTCCGAGGCCGCATCGAAGAACGGTCGAAAGTCCGTGCCACCTCCGCCTTCTGGAGGGGGTGGTGTCGCGCCAGACTCGAGCTTGTACGGGCCATAGACATCGGCATCGGCGTAGTACAACCAGCATTCGAGACCCGGATACGCCCGCAGAATCGAATCAACCTCCGCGAGAAGTTGGGCCACCATCTCATCGTCGATCGACCCCGAGGTGTCGACGCAGATCATGATGCGCAAACTCTCCGACTCCAGGGTCTCCAAATACAGACCGCGTGAGAGGTGTCGTCGATCAAAGCCGCCGAAGTCCGTGGGTGTCGGGGTGAGAAAGCGCCAGAGCACCGTACGCCAGTTGAGTTTCGGCTGATCGGCCATATCGAAGGCCCGTTCGATGCCGAGCGGCAGTGTTCCGGCAGCCGACGTTCGTCCGATCGCCGATGCTTCCGCAATGGCTCGGCGCCAATGTTCTTCGAGCGCTCGCTTTTCCGCGTCCGTCTTGGATCGAGAGCTTCCCGAACCCCCGCCCGACTCGCCCGGACCGTCGCGACCCTCGGGCGGGTCATCGAGCAGATCATCGCCACCTTCGGGAAGCTCCGAGCGAATGTCGTTTCTCTGTAGGAGGGCAAAAACCTCTTCGACGCTGAATCGATCGAGATCATTGTCCAGAAGGGCACCTTCGGGGAGGTCGAATCCGTTCTTGGTGAGCAGACCGTTCACCACGATGTCGGCAGCCACATTCCATTGTTTCGGGTCTCGCTGGCCGCGGCGCGGAACGTGACCCAACGCCGCGTGGAGCACCTCGTGCAACAACACCCCGTCGAGGTGTTCGGGGGGCAGAGCGCCCAGAAAGTCTGGGTTGTAGAACACGTCGCGACCATCGGTCGCTGCCGTCGGAAGCGTCGTCGTAGATACAAAGCGCGCATAGAGTGCCAGCGTCGCGAAAAACGGTGCCTTTCGGCGGAGACGCAAAAGCGATGCAGAGATCTGCCGTTCAACCAGACCAAGCGATGGGCTCATCCAGAACTCCTCATCGCTGTGGTTCGCACGACGCGGAGACCGTCAGAGGCAAGAGCGGAACGAATCACCCTGGGCGTTCTCGGGTGCGCCGCGACAGCAAAACGCTCGCGCCAGTCAACGGACAGGTAATGACGCCGACGTCGAAGCTCTCGCTCCGGAATGTCCTGACAGCTCAAGGCCAAGATACGGGTCGGCACGCTCTTTGAACGCAACGCCTGGAGAACGGGGCGTGGAACGAAGTCTCGCGTCTTCCCCCGTGCGACTCTCGCGCCGGCGACGCGCGCCACCGACCGGTCCGGGTCATCCTGCAATGACAAGACGACGTCGGACGGAGTGTTCGGGTTCTCGGCCACCCCGCGTCGTACGTCTCGATCGGGATCGGCGCCAAGGCGCGCAAGCATTTCCTTCGAGGCGTTCACGTGCGCTGCGACAAGCTCGCGTATCTCCCACATCTGATCTGTGGCGAGCCGCTCGAGTTGTTCCGATGTCGTCGAAGGATGGCCCGCGGCAAGCTTTCGGACAAACGGAAACTCGAAAAGGGGGTCGACAGCGCGGGGGTCCACGTCCCTCTCCTCGACAAGGGCTGCGAGAACATCGGCAACGGCGGGCCGACGTACCGATTTCTCAGCGGCGATCTCGCGGATCTCCTCGTCGTCATCGAGGGCGAGGATCTCGACCAACTCTTCGGAAACGTCGGCCCGATCCAATACGTTCTTCCGAGTGACCCGGTGACCGTCACGAGCGAGTGCGGGCAGACAATCCGGAGGAGTCCGCGGATTCGCGGCTACGGCAGCTCTCGTGTCGTAGTCCGAATCATTAATAAGTCCACGTAGAATATCGACCTGCGCATCAGATCGGCGAGCGAGCGCCTCGCGAACTCGCCAATCGGTCGACGTGACCAGGCGGGCTTGGACGTTGGGATTTGTGCCGGGGAGTTCGGCGAGGACGTTCGTAACCCAGGGAACCGTGGCAAGAAGAGCGTCGATCTGTGTCGAATCGCCGGCATCGGTGACCTGCGAAGTCGTTGGGGAGCGATCATCTGGTGCGCTTCGGGTGATGTGGGTGAACACCTCTCGGCAGTGCACCGGTGAAAGTCGACGCTCGGTGGATCGCTCTTCGAAGGGCAACGCTTCGTCGACCCCAGCTTCAACGGGCGAAAAAGCCAACTCGAGCGCGTCAGCGCTCGCGTCGGGTCGACACACGATCGCGGCACGGACGTCATGGTTGACGTCAGCAGCTAGTCGGAGAACCACATCGTGGGGAAGGGTGGCCCGTTGGGCAACGGCCAGGCGCACCTCAGGTCGATCATCGTTGATCAGTGAGCGCAGCGCAGAGAAGGGCGAAGCCGGGTTCGTCGCCAACCTTCGGAGGACGTCGACATCGTGGTCGTTCACGGCCGCGTCGAGTGTGTTCGGTTCGTCGACGCGCTCGATGCTCACGGCGCGGATCTCCGGCGAATCGTCCTTGCAAAGTCGATGCTGTGTCGACAGCGAGATATTCGGATTCTGTGCTGTTGCCTTGCGAACATCCAGATCGGCGTCGCGAGAGAGCCGATCGAGCACGTGTTCCGACGCTGTTGGATTTGCGGCCAGACGATGACGAACGCGCCAGTCTTCGGAGTCAGCAAGGGTTTGTTGAACCTCCAGCGACAGGTTGGGATTCACAGCCGCAATGCTGGCTCGACCGGTTCTCATCCGGGTCGCAATCTCCTCAGTGGTCAATGCGACCGCCACCTCGTCACGACGCTGCTCGGCGGCCTCCTTTGCTTCCGTTCGCACGAGTTCGTCGCGGTCGTGTTGCATCGAACGCAGGATCGAGACGGCGAGCGCCGGGTTCTGCGCGGCCGCGGCGCGCACGTCTCTGTCGTCGTCGATGGCGAGCAGTTCTAGTTGGGAAACGGTGAGTCGCGAGCTGCCTGCTGCTACCTGTCGGATAGTCCACGACGCATCGGCACACAACTCAGCGATCATGTCGGTGGTCGCGTTGGGGTGACTTGCCAAGCACTGTAGGCCAACCGGTGACTCTCGAACTGCGCGGAGCTGCTCGCCAGTGAGTTCGGGGTCGCTGTTGCGGACCCGCTTTGCCAGGTCCCGGGCGGTGATCGAAAGGTTCTCTACGGTGTGGCTCGCCGCCGGATTTCGTTCGGCGTAGCGAATCGTCCGCTCGTCGTCATCGAGGAGGAGTCGCGCCAACAGCGCGGGCGTGGCGGCGGCGTGAGCGGCCACGGCGCGGCGAAGATCAGTGCTCGAAAGGTCAAGGAGTTCCAGCGCCCATCCAGATGGGACCGCATAGGACAAAAGATCGCGTGCGTCGTCGGAATCGACAAGAAGTTCACCGAACATAACGTCGCCGATGTGGTCTTCCGATGTGGATCCTGCACGTTGACCCATCGAGACGTGATTGGCGACGAGGACCTGATGGTCCTCGTCGGTGTCGGCGAGGTAATCCAGGACATCGATATTCGTATGTGGGCACATTATGAGTGCCGCCTTGTCTTCTGGCGCACCGAAGCGGGCGGCCCACCAGCGTGTCCCTTCAGCCATCGCCGACGCCGCCAGCAATCTGTGGCGGGCCCGTTCATCGATCGACGCGAGCCAGTTTGCGTCTTCCAACAACCACCACTCCAGAACCGGGTTCCCCGCGACGGTTTCCGGCATGACCAAGGCCAGCGATACCAAGTCCCGGCGGCTGGTGTTCGGATTCGCCGCTACTGCGTTGCGGATGGTTTTGTTCCGATGACGCGCCAACACACGAAGGCGCGCGGGAGGCGTCATGGGGTTCGACGCCTCCCCAAGGGAAACCGCCGATCTGTCGTCGCCGCGAACCGGTATCGGAGAAACGCGACGAGCTTGGCGACCTTCAGCCTTGCGCGGCACGGGACGCTCCGACTACGTCCGGATCAGTGATCGGTGCTCCATGGCCCGACAGGCTCGCGTATTCATCATGAAACGCGCGAAATGCTGGCTCGGCTTTGGCGAGTTCGGCAAGCATGCCGAACGAGCCCATACCTCGAAGGCGCCACGCGACGTCCGTCGTAAAGAGTTGCACCCACTCCGGGGTCGCAACCGCGGCAAGCCAACGAAAGCCATTCAACGCACGCTTTGGATCCCCCGCCCGATTCGCAAGTCCGAGCGTCAATGCATAGCGCGCCGACGGCTCGTCGGGCCAAACGAGCGATATGGTGCGGGTTCCTGTCGACTTCTTCGCATCAAGAATCTCGTCCAACGCGGGTAACAGCGCATAGACCGAACAGAAGCCTTCGAATTCGGTTGCGGCCCCCTCGCCGACCGCTGGGGAAACCGGTAGACCGGCACGAAGGAGACTCGACGCCATTTCCCATGATCGAGGGCTCGGCCAAGCCGGCCGTTTCGGATCGATCGAATGCAGGAGCTGCGGGCGAAAGGCGAGGAAGGCCGTGATTCGCTCGTCGATCGGCAAGACCCCAGACGTTGACGGCGTCATCGCCCACTTCCGAAAGCTCCCCAGGTCGGGCTCAACTTCTACGTGTACGAATCGATTGGCAAGCGGTGCAGGCATTTCGAACACACTCGCGCGATCCTCCTTGCGGTTTCCCGCGGCCCACACGAACCACCCATCGGGCAGCGTGTAACTCCCTACTCTGCGGTCGAGGATGAGTTGCTGTGCGACGCCCTGCATGGTGGGCGCGGCCATGTTCAGTTCGTCGAGAAACAAGATGCCGTTTCCCTCGCGCGGTAGGAATTCCGGGGGAAACCATCTCGATACACCGTCGGCGGGAACGGGCAGACCACGAAGGTCCGTTGGCGCCAATTGCGAAAGACGAACATCTATGACATCGAGATCGGTCTTTTTCGCAACCGTCGATACGATCGACGACTTTCCTACGCCGGGAGGGCCCCAGATCATCACGGCATGGCGCACATGATTGGTGATCATCTGGGAAAGGAATCCGGTGAGTCCTTCGGGGGTCACAGGACGGTACAGCTAGCGGTGGGGTACTTCACAGCTTCGGACAACCACGAGCAAGCCTGCGCCTATTCCCGGGGAGAGAAAACACCCCAACGGAACTCACTCGAGTTTGCGCACCTTCATTCCCAAAGTCGCACTCGATTCGGGACTTCGAACGGCAGTTTCGGTGTTGAACTCGTAGGGCAATCCATTCGGACTGCAACAGGAGGAGGCGTCGTGCAACGTAGTGAGCCAGTGGTGCAGGCTGAGGTGGCTGTCGAACAGGGAGCGAGTTCCCTGGGCGAGGTCGTTCTCGGGCCGATCGGACGAGAGATCGCCCACCGGCCTCCCTTCGGCCCCATTCGCAGACTCAGTCCAGAGGATTTGCGCCGTGAGCAACATGTCACCCTTGTCTCGCCGCGCCGCCGAGCCTGGTTCCCCGCTCGGGTGCTGTTTTGGTCCATGGACGCCATCTACGGAAAGCCCCGGACACTCGACAAGTTCCGCGTGCTCGAGGTCGTCGCCCGAGTCCCGTACCAGGCGTGGGAGAACGTGGCCTATATCGCCATGACCCACACCGCTCGCACACCGGGTTTCGCCCGCCGAGTGTTCGACACGGTCCGCGTAAATCGATGGGAGCAAGACAACGAGCAGTGGCACCTGCTCATCCTGGAGGAACTCACCGCCTCCGGTTCGAAGCTGGGATGGGTCCGACGCCAGGCCGTACCGCAGGTGTTTGCATTCACGTACTACTGGCTCAGCTGGGCCTTGTACGCGGTGCGTCCGTCGTGGTCCTATCGCCTCAACGCGGACTTCGAAAACCATGCCGAGCACGAATATGCGCTCGCGGTTGAGGAGCATCCGGAATGGGAGGAGACACCGTTCGTGAGCGACTTCGCCGCTGACTTCGGCGACTACGCGTCACTGGCGGAACTCTTCAGACAAATCGGATTCGACGAACGGCTCCACAAAGAAGAAAGCGAAGCGAACATAACATCGGCTCGATTTCGCTAGCAGGTGAAAACGTCGGCCCACTGCTGCCATGATAAAGCCCATGACTGAATCGCCGACTTCCGATCCGAATCGCAAACTCGACGATGAAGTTGCCGGGTGTGCCGCCGCTCACCAGCGCCTGCTGGCATTGCTCGACGCCGCGATCGAATCGGCAACGCTGGTCCCCTCGCAACCCTCGCTTCTGCCGAATTGGTCGGTCGGACACGTCCTCACCCACCTTGCCCGCAACGCCGATGCAATCAAGAACATGCTCGACGGAGCCGCGGCGGGCGAGGAACGAAACATGTACCCGAGCGCCGATGCCCGCGACGCCGACATCGAGGCAGGATCGACGCGCGACGCTCAGGCGTTGGTCGACGATGTTCGAAAGTCCTGCTGGGGCGTCGAATCATCATGGGCCCGCCTGAGCGCCGATGCATGGAGCCGGCACGGGATCGCCCGAGGAAATCGAATGCCCGTCCGACTCTTTCCCGGCCTGAGATGGCGCGAGGTTGAAGTGCACACCGCAGACCTCGGCATAGGTTTCGGACCCGCGGATTGGTCCGCTGCGTTCGTCGCTCAGGACCTCGCAACGCAACTCGCCGAGTGGTCCGCACAGGGTCAGCCGCTTCCCGAAGACGTCGCCGGTGCACAACCCTGGCAACAGCTGGCCTGGTTCTTGGGCCGCGATGGCGGAGTCTCCTCCCCCGCCCCACAGTGGCGCTGACGTCGGAAGGCGTATCTTTGGTGGCTGCGTCTGTTTGCGTTTCTCCGTCACCGTTCTCCCAAGAGGTCCAAATGAAACCGCTCGGCATTCACCACGTCAACATCACCGTCGGAGAGCTTGCCCCGGCCCTCGCCTTTTATGTGGGGGCCCTCGGCATGATCGAGCGCGCGGACCGTCCCGACTTCGCCTTCGGGGGCGCGTGGCTCGACGTCGGCGGGCAACAGGTGCACCTCGTCGTCGGCACGCCGCCTGTCGAAACCGGAGATCATTTCGCGATTGCCGTCGACGACGTTCTGACGGCCGTGGGCGAACTCCGGGCGCGCGGATTTCGGGTGAGCGAGCCACGTCCCGTCGGCAGTGGACACCAGGCGTTTCTCCGAGATCCGTGGGGAAACCTCGTCGAGTTGCAACAGCCCGGCTGAAATTCTTCTGCCTTCTGCCGAACCGCCGACCTAACGTGGGTCATGGCCACTCGAGTTCTGACGTCTGCCGATCTGTCGCTCTACAAGCGGCTCCGTCTGGCAGCGCTGCGCACCGATCCGGGTGCCTTCGCTTCGACGTACGAGCGAGAGTTCCAGTTCGACGATGCCACGTGGCTGTCGCGGATGTCGGGCTTCGACGGGCGCACCGGGGTTGTGCTCGTCGACGAGCACGACGGCAACGCCACGGGCATCGTGGGCATCGGTTTCGGCGAGGGCGAACATGACACGCACCTATGGGGAATGTGGGTTGCTCCGCAATTTCGGCGGTGTGGTGCCGGACAACGGCTTGTCGTGTCGGCCATCGAATGGGCACGTGCACATCGAGCCGCCACCGTCACGCTGTGGGTCGTACGGAGCAACTCGGCGGCGATAGCGCTGTATGAGCGCAACGGATTCGAGCCCACCGGAGAGGTGGATACGCTTCCTACGAATCCGTGCATCGAGGAGATGGCCATGCAACGTCGTCTCCCATCGCCGAACGATCGCGAATCTCGGGAGACGCGGCCGGAGTCCGCGGGAAGGCCGGACTAGCAGGGTGATGAAAATCCTACGTTTCGACCGTTTGCCAACCACATATTGGCTGGTCAACAAAGCGTGCTGAGGTCGGAAGGGAGGTTTTTCGAAACCCTGCTAGATCATGTCTGAATCGGCTTGTTCCCACCATCTGGGGTAACGAATCGCGAGTCCGATGATGCCGATCAACGTCGCCGCTGCCTGGAGCAGCGTGACCTCACGGACCCCGACGCGATCGCCGAGAGGGCCGGATATGCCAAGTGCGACGCAGTATGCGGCGCCAAGCCCGACCGAGAAAATCGCCAGCACACGCGCTCGGGCCTCCGGAGGAGAATGCAATTGCAGGATGGCCTGGGCACCGGTGAACGCGCCGATATAGGTCGCTCCCATCAGCAGGAGGCAGGCCGCGGCGATCCATGGCCGAGGCGACAACGCATACGCCACGAGGAGGGGCGGGAGGGCGACAAGGTTGGCCAGCATCGAAGGTCCGCGGCCGAAGCGATTCACCATCCGCGTTGCGACGATGGCTCCGAGAACCGCGCCGATACCTTGAGCACTTACGAAAAGCCCGGTGATGCCAGCCCCGCCGTGATGCACGTTTTTCGCCATGATCGCGAGGAGACCGATGAACGGCCCGGCCGTGCCACCCAGAATCGCGATGAGCGTGACGGCAAACCTGAGTCGGGTGTTGCGGGCAACAATGGTGATCCCTTCGCGCACCAGCCCGATGACTCCAGCTCCCGACTCGTCACGCGGGATATGAGGTAAGCGCACATATTTCCACGCCACCAGAAGCACGAGGAAGCTAAGGGTGTTTGCTGCGAAGGCCCACGACGGGCCGACAACGGCGACGAGCGAAGCAAGGAGCGGCCCGAAGACTCGACCACCGTTCCACGACGCCGAGCCCAAGGAGATGGCGGCGCCGACATCCTCACGGTCCACCAGGCTCGGCAGTAACGACTGGCGGTTCGGTAAAGCCGCAGAGTTGACGATCGATGCAGCAAAGACCACCCCGCTCAAAACCAGAGTTCGCCGCTCACCCAGGGCGACAAGAATCGTCAACAGCGCAGCGAACGAGGTTTCCATGGCCAGCGTCGTGATCAGAAATCGCCGTCGATCGAATCGATCCGCCAGCGCACTGCCGATCGGCGCGGCAAACGCACTCGGGAGGAATCCCGCGATCGACGCAATGGCCACTTGCGTTGCGGAACGGGTTCGGGTCGCGACCAGCGACGCCAGCGCCACCGTCTCCATCCACGTACCGATGTTCGAGACCAGTGCCCCCGTCCAGATGAGCCGAAAGTTTCGCGACCGGAGCGGTCGAAACGTTGGGCTCTCGGCAAACATGGCTGCACAACCTACCGGCTGGCGTTGCGCACTTTGGTCTCAAACTTCGTGGGCGACTCGGAGCAACTTGACTTAACCGACTCAACGTCGGTTAAATGTACTCGTGCTTCGCGCCCGATCACCACTTCACCGAGCGCAACGCCTCGACGAGATTCTCGCTGCGGTCGCGAATTTGTTCGATGCGGTCGGACCCGGTCTCACGCTCGACCGGGTTGCCGACGAGGTGGGTCTTACCCGTTCGACGCTGTATGGGTATGCATCGACAAGAGAGGAACTCCTCCTGCTCCTCGTCGATGCAGAGCTCTTCGCCTGGTTCAAAGAGATCGATACGCCACTGAGACGATGCCGAACGCACACCGGTGTGGCGCGGGTCTTGACCGAGCACATCATTGCGCGCCCACGCCTTCCACCGCTGCTCGCCCAATGCGGCATCGTGTTGGAACACAACGTGTCGCTCGAGGCGGCCAAGCGCTGGAAGCTGCGGGTGCACGACGGACTCCTCGAGGCCGGACTCGCAATCGATGCCGGACTTCGATTGCGATCCGGGACCGGATCGCGTTTCCTGCTTCATGTGTACGCCTGCGTCGTCGGACTGCACAGCCTGTCTGCGCCGCCGCCCATCGCGGAAAAGGCAATTGCAGAATCCGGACTCGATGCGCTCCTCATTGACTTCGACACCGAGTTGCGACTCGCGGTGCGTTCGCTCGCCAATGCCATCTTGACAATCCCTTCAACAAAGGAACATCCATGACCTCACGTCCTTGCGCACTCGTCACCGGAGCCTCAGGTGGAATCGGCGAATCGATCGCCCGAGAATTTGCGGCCAGAGGGTACGACCTCGTTTTGGTCGCCCGCACGAAGGAGCGACTCGACACCATTGCCGCCGACCTGTCCACATCCAATGACACGCACTCAACCGTCATCGCCATGGATCTTGCCGGGACAAACGCCGGGCACCAGCTGGCTGCCGATGTTCTGGGCCGTGGCATCGCCGTCGATGTGCTCGTCAACAATGCGGGATTCGCTGACTACGGGAACCTGTGGGAGGCAAACGCCGAAAAGATCGATCAGATGATTCGCCTCAACATCGCCACCCTTACCGAGCTGATGCACGACCTCCTCCCCGGGATGGTTGCTCGCAAAACAGGGCGGGTGATGAACATCGCGTCGACAGCCGCATTCCTGCCCGGTCCACTCATGGCGGTCTACTACGCAACGAAAGCGTACGTACTAAGTGTGAGCGAAGCCGTGAACGAGGAGCTGAAGGGCACCGGAGTCACTGTCACCGCAGTGTGTCCCGGACCGACGGAATCGGGCTTTGTGGCGAAGGCGGAGATGCAATCGTCCATGCTCTTCAAAGGTGGCGGAATCATGGACGTCGCGACTGTGGCCCGAACTGCCGTGTCCTCGACCCTCAAGGGAAAACCGGTGGCCGTGGTCGGCTTCAAGAACAAGTTCACTGTCCTTTCCCCGCGGTTCCTGCCTCGACGCATCGTTCCCGGCATCGTCAAGAAAGCTCAGGCCGCCTCGCACTGAACGGCCTTGATCAGGTCTCAAGGGGATAGTCGGGATACGACGCCGTGAACACACCCTGGTGAAGGAGCACTTCGGCAATCGGCGCGTCGATGTTCTTCGGGTCGGCGTCGAACAACGTGAAACGTGTCCAGTAGGACTCGGTGCGTTTGCTGGACCCGAGCGCAACGATCTCCCAGCCGACTCGGTACGGATGTCCGACGAGCACCGGACCGTTGAGCATGCGTACTTCGAGGTCGATGAAGAGCCCGACCGAAGGTTGACGAACGACAATCCCGGTCTTCGTCGAGAACGAACTCACAAGTACACTTATCATTTCGAACGGGACGACCGGAGCGCCCCACGGCGTCTTGGCACCGTCGGCCTGATACGACACCAATTCGGTGATCGACGACAACTTCTCTCGTAGCGTGAAGGGATAGAGATTTCCCAAGTGGGTATCGAAATCGATGAGCGCCGAATCGTCCTCGGGGCCGCGGAGTCCGACCTTCACCTGATCGATCACGTACAGCGAGCCAACCTCACGTGACCTTGCAATGGCCAGCCGCCGAGCAAGATCGGTTTCACCGTGGTCCGGACCGACCGAGATGGTGCCCGTCAGAACCGGTGTTCCGTCGGCCTTTCGAGCGTCGATCTGGCCCATGTTTGCGCCGAGGCCGGGAACCGTGATCTGGGCCTGAACCTCTTCGCCCTCGATCACCATGTTCTGGAAATGGGCGCTGATGCAACCATGGGTGAACCACCGGTCGCCCCACAGCGCGCTCGCCAGGGGTTCGAATTGGGAAAAGTGCGTCGGTCCTTCGATCGGGGCGCCGGCCAATCCGAGCTTCGCCGCCGACTCTTCGTCATGCACACTCTTGTGGCCGGAATACGATTGCTCGGCGAGCATTTGCGCAGGCCGCCGATGAGGGCCGTTGATCACCATTGGCGTTTGCGAAGAGGCAGAAGTTGCGGTCGTTTCGTTTTCGGGCGAGGTCATGCCCGCAGGCTATTGCCTCACCCCAGCAGGGTTCTGAAAAACCTCCCTTCCGACTTCAGCGCACTTCATTGACCAGCCAATATGTAGTTGGCCAAACGGTCGAAACGTAGGATTTTCATCACCCTGCTTGATGCCAAAGTCTCACCGACACGAAACGCGAAGCCTCTGCGTCCTAAGGTGGGGAGATGCATGCCGACCTCTCGAGTTTGTTCGATCTGACGGGCCGAGTCGCAATCGTCACCGGTGGCTCTCGTGGGCTGGGCCGCGCCATGGCCCTTGGGCTCGCCAAGGCGGGAGCTTCAGTCGTTGTGGCGAGCCGTAAGAAGGAGGCCTGTGCTGCGGTCGTCGACGAGATCAATGCGCTCGGCACCCCGGCTCGCGGGCTCGCCGTAGCAGTACGCATGCAGGAACCCGACGACGTGAAAATGCTCGTCGACGCTGCCGTGTCGGAATTCGGTCGCCTGGAGATCGTCATCAACAACGCAGGCACCGTGCTCGAACGAAACCTCGACACGCTCGACCCCACGGCGTTTGTCGGTGCCTTCGCGACCAATCTCCTCGGACCGCTGCTCCTCGTACAGGCGGCCAGGCCGCATCTGGCCAAGAGCGGCAACGGTGCGGTCGTGAACATTTCGAGCATCGCCGCGTTTGCCGGTTCTCGGGGCCGATACCTGTATCCGCCGGCCAAGGCCGCGTTGGCCCAGACGACGAAGTCCTTGGCCCTCGACCTCGCCCCGGAGAAGATACGTGTAAATGCGATTTCACCCGGCACCTTCCGGACCGACATGGTCGAAAAGGCGTTCGACGATGCGACGCTCCGTCGCATCGCATCAACCGTGGCCGCAGGACGAATCGCCGATCCCAACGAAATCGTCGGTCCGGCGCTTCTTCTGGTTTCCGATGCCGGCTCTTTCATCACGGGCGAGGTCATCACCGTCGATGGCGGCGCAACGGCCTAACGATTCATCCACCGTCCTCACTCGAGGTTCGGTGTCACCTGGCTCGCAATCAGTTCAATGTGGTCGAGGTCCTCGAGATCGAGGATCTGAACATAGAGGCGTTGCGCCCCAGCCGACTTCCATGCGCGCATACGATCAGCTACCTCGTCGGGCGTCCCGCAAAGACCGTTCTCTCGAAGTTCTGCCACCTCTCGACCGATTCGAGCGGCACGACGAGCGATCTCCGTGTCACTTCGCCCGCAGACCACTACCTGAGCTGTTGACATGACGATCGACTCGGGGTCGCGGTTCTGGACACGGCACGCGTCACGAACCCGTTCGAACTGAGCAGACGCTGCCTCGATCGAGTGAAAAGGTGCGTTGAATTCGGCACCGTAGGTGGCGGCCAGTCGCGGTGTGCGTTTCTGTCCGCCTCCCCCGATCACGATCGGGATCGAACGTTGCAGCGGCTTGGGAAGGCCGGGTGACTCGACGAT
>JANOWU010000199.1:0-4952 GCA_031418035.1 Acidimicrobiia bacterium | reverse complement strand
CCGACTCGGCCTTCCTGCCGCCTACGGCGAAAAGGGACCCGACAACACCCGGATGGTGCGTCGGCCCGATCACCTCACGTCCGACATGCGGGTGTTGGTCGTTGATGATGTTCTCACGACCGGCGGCTCGATTCGCGAGTGCCTCGGCCTTGTCGCGTCCGTTGGTGCGACGCCGGTTGGTGTTGGTGTGTTGGTGGACAGGACCGGCGGCACTATCGACTTCGGTGTGCCACTCGTAAGTACACTTTCTTTGGTGGCCCAGAGCTGGGCCCCCGATGAGCTTCCGGAGTGGCTCGACGCCATTCCCATCACGCGACCCGGGTCGACCGGCAAGAAGTAGCCACAACTCGCACGAAGCGAACTCACCAACGGGTGTGGTGTGAAGCCTCAGCGATTCGCAATCCACGTGCCAAGCCGCTCCATCGCGACTTCGATGTCAGTTTCGTTCCCGGCGTAGGAGAAGCGAACGAAGTGGTATCCGCGAACCGGATCGAAGTCTATGCCCGATGTTGTGGCGAGTTTGAGTTCGTCGAGCCACTGCTTCGTGAGGGCGAGTGAGTCGTCGGTGATCGACGAAACATCGACGTAGGCGTAGAACGCCCCATCGGCCGGAGCGTAATTCGTAAGTCCACATGCTTGAAGGCCGTTGAGAACGATCGCTCGCTTTCGTTTGATGTCGTCGACCCGAGGGCGAAGTTCGTCGTGGCAGTCGAAGGCTGCGGCTCCGGCGATCTGTGCCACATGCGGCGCGCAGATGTAGAGGTTCTGGGCGAAGCGGTCGAGTGCCGACCCGAGGTCGTCGGGGGCGACGATCCAGCCGAGTCGCCAGCCGGTCATGCCGAAGTACTTCGAGAAGCTGTTGAGCACGACGGCGTCGGGTGCGAAGTTGAGGACGGTCGGGGCCGGCGTGTCGAAGGTGAGGCCGTGATAGATCTCGTCGGCGATGAGTCTGATGTTGTGCGTGTGACAGTAGGTAGTAAGTGCACGTAGGTCGTTGTCGGCAAGAACGGTCCCGGTCGGGTTGGACGGGCTCGCAATGACGAGACCATCGAGTTCTCCCGCCGCAGCAACGGCATCGGGGGTGAGCCGATATCCGGTTTCAGGTCCGATCGGTATGCCGACGGGGGTAATGCCCAAGGCCTGGAGCGTATTTCGATAGCACGGGTATCCCGGTTCGGTAACCCCAACCCGATCGCCGACGTCGAAGGCAGCGAGGAACGCCAACGTAAACCCCGCCGATGCCCCGGCGACCACCGACACCCGAGATGGATCTACCGACACGTCGTACCAATCCTGGTAGTGCTCGGCGATTCGTTCCCGAAGACGGGGTAGCCCGGCCGACACCGTATAGCCCAGGTTGTACCGCTCCAGCGCTGCTGCGGCCGCCCGGCGGGCCCCCAGTGGTGCTCCGCCCGCTGGCTCGCCGATGTTCATCGCCAGTACCCGGTGACCCTTTGCGATCTCGGCTGCGGCGAGTGCGCCCATCTCCATTGCGTAGAACGGGGCGATAGCTGCGCGGCGCGACACCTTGATCATGCAACCAGCGTTGCACAACACCTGACCGCCCCGTTCTGTCCCCACTTCGCCCCAGCGGCTGGCGCGCCAGCGAAGTACCTTGTCGTCGTGACATCGTCAGACCTTGCCAGCGAACCAACACCCGAGCTCGCCGCCGACGCAATCGAACAGCTCGATGGTCCAGCAGCCGAACCCGAGGAGAAGTCGGCACTTCTCGATGAGTTCAGCGATCGACTCAGCGCTTTTCGCACGTTGACCCATGGGGACGATCAAGTAGCAACCGACCGGATACTCGGTGAGTTCGGTGCGACAGGCAAGGTCGAGCGCGACATCGTTCGCGAGCTTTCGGCCCGGCGTCCACTGTGGATGCCTGACCGTTTCGAGGAGGCCCACCGTTTGGTGATGCGGTCCCTCGAGGTTCTCGACCGCAACGGCGCTCGACCGGTGAATCCAAAGCTCGGACCACTAACGCCGATCGCCGCATGGCTTGTCCAGTTGGTGGCCCGATTCATCGTGCGGAACCATCAAGCGGAGGTGATCACGCAGATCAAGAACCTCTACATACGGCGCGAGGCAAACGCGGCACCGAACATTCCAGAACGCTTCATGCTTCGACGCGCCCGGATCGACGCGGAACGGATCATGCCGACTCTGAAGAAGAACCCGCTTGGCGTGCCGACCTTCCTGCTTGGTGGCGCCGTATTGTCATCGCTCACCTCAGCGCTCGGAAACGCAATCGAAGGCGCGAAGACCAAGATCGGTTTGATCATCGCGTCGTTGCTGCTGTTCGCCCTGTTGGCGTTGATCACGTGGGCCGTGCTGCGTGGTGCAGCCGTGGCACGACACCGAATCAGACTGTCCCTCGACAAGCCGCTGAACGCGTTGTGGGAAACCATCGGCGCGTGTGGCAAGCCACCGAAGGATTCGGCAAAAGCCTTTGCACTCATCGCCACTGTCGTGACGGTCGTGAGCTTCATCGTCCTTCCACTCGGTGTCGGCCTTGCGTTCTTTCGCGACAGCAAACCGGTCAAGTCCAAGGTACGAACCGAGCGGGTCACGGAACGCGTGACCGAACGGATCGTGGAGCGTCCGATATCTACCAAGTGAACGTAGTATTCAGGACCCTCGTTTGAGCAGGGCGGCCCCGCCTCGTGACGCCACCACGACGACACCCGGCCTGTTCTCAAATTTCGCCCGGGCGGTCGAGTCGACCAACATGTACTGCTCCGGGCGTCCCGTTGGCCAGCTCTCGAAGAGCGTCATGCGAGGAATCATCGGCCGCCACTCATACGATGCTGTCCGTCCGAGTCCAGCCCACCAAACGGTGTAGGGGCTGAGTCCGTCGCCCGCTAGCGCGATTTCGTCGGGCTGGATCGACTTGGCCGACTTTCGCGCAAGTTCGTACGCGTCGCGGTCCATGAGCGGGACGAAACCTGCGCCGAGCCGGGTCGATCGCGCGAGGAAGAGCAACGTCGCAATGGTGCTCAGCGCAACAAGTCCATTGACGATGGGTGTTGCGCCGCGAATGGAGATGCGATCGGACCACCCGATGCTCTGAGAGGCGAAGTGCGCAAGGGCCAAGCCTCCGGCAACGCAGAGGAAGGGAAAGACCGTCTGTCCATTCTTGAGAATCCGGTAGACGACGATCGGAAAACCGGAACGGCGAAGCATGAGGAAGACTGCAGCAACGATGATCGGCGCCATGATCGCTCCGGCAAGCGTACGCAAGCGCACCTCATGCAACGAGTGGAGAAGCACCCACGCCACGCCGATCCCAAGGACGATAGCCACGGCTGGCCCCCCGACCGTCGCAACTTCGAGTCTGTTCAAGCCGCCTTCTCCGACGCCCTGAAGGGCCGAACGAAAACCAATGGATTTGTTCGCCCAGAGATATGCCAACACCACAACCGCGGCGGTGAGAAATCCACCCGCAGTTACCAGCCACCCGGGCACATCGCGCAGACGTCGCCAAACGGGCGGAACTGCCACAGCCACCAACGCCCCCGGAATCAGGATTGCGGCCTGCGGGTACGTGAACAGTGACGCGACGGCGAACACGGCGACGGGAACATAACACCGTCGGTTGCCGTCGAGGGCCCGAGCAATAAGGCCGATTCCGACCGTTCCGAAGAGAAGCGCCACGGTCTGGGAGAAGAAGAAGCTTTCCGTCACCATGCCGATGCCGATCCTCCAGCCGACCAGCCAAAGCCCACACGATGTGACGGCGGCGAGGACCTTCGCCCGCGTAGACAAGGTCATGGCCAGCCACGCGCCCGCCCAAAGTTGCAGGAAACCTGCGAGGAGGCCGGTGAACCAGGTTGCCGAGAACGGGTTCAGTGTCCCGAGACGAACGACGGCCGCCGCGAGTTCGTGTGCCCCCGGTGGATACCCGGACATACCGCCAAGTTGTGGCGCGATACGAGGGGGTCCGTCGGTGTCCACGATGAACGTGGTCAGCGCGGCGTGGTGTGCCTGGTCGACACCCCAGGCGTGTGGCCACAGGATCGAACGGTCAGCGCCGCGATCCCACAGAAGAATGCTGACGGCGAGGAGCAACACGACAACGAAAACCTCGCCGGACGCGGAAGATGGCGGTTCGCTGACTCGGCGCTTCTCTGCGCGTCGTGGCAGGAAACATCCCAGCAGGATTGCGACCCAGACGATGACGGCGGCAAATGCTGTCGGAGTTACTCCAAGCCCGAATCGCAGTCCAATACGCATCGAAACGACAATGCATGCGCCGAGCAACGCGGGGCCGATCGCAACAACCGAGAGGGGATGAACTGACCACCGACGTTTTGTGCGTGGACCGGGCGCGTCACTCATGATCCTGCATTGTCGTGCTCGAGCGCAAAGATCGCTTGGCGTACTGAGAAGAAGTCGTATTGCGTGTTGAACGCTTCGGGCTGATCTGCTTCGACTCCGTTCACCGCCTTCAGGAGACCGAGCACGTCGACTTTGCCTCCGACGTTGAGTTCGGCTTGCAGGGCGGGTCGGGCGTTCCAGAAGTCGGCGATGTGGCTGATGACGGTGGTGTAGTCGCGATCGAGGGAGGGCTCATTCTTCAACGTCCAGTACAGAACGGGAATGATCCCGGTATCGGGGGAGATGAGACCGAGACGCGATCGAAGCTCATCGATCGCGGCCAGATGCATTGCGAACGATTCGGTCGATGAATCCGGAAATCCTCGGGCCCAGGAAGTAAGTGCCTCTACGTTTGGCGTACCGTCCGGGTTCGACAAACTCGCCTGGAGATCATCTCTGGTTTCCCACGGATGCAGGAGTGCTCTGAACATGTTGTGAACCGGTTTACTGATGACGACATTGCGTGCCCGCAGGTTGTTCTCGACGGTACGAACCAGTTCGGCCGACGCCGAAGGGGATCGCAGGCGGATGCCCGTGTGCGACTTCATCGTTGAACCGATGATCGACGCCAC
>JANOWU010000198.1:0-6556 GCA_031418035.1 Acidimicrobiia bacterium | reverse complement strand
GCCAGCGCAACACGCGTGCGAAGTCGCAATCGTCGGCGAAGTCCGCGAAGTCAACGAAATCCATTGCGCCCGCGAAGTCCGTGGGGTCCGCGAAGTCTGCGAAGCGCTGATCCCGGGTCTCGAAGCGGCCGTTCCCGAAGGGCGACGCCGGAGGACTCCATCGGCTGTTATAGTAAATTGGTCCACGCGGAAGTGGCTCAGTGGTAGAGCATCACCTTGCCAAGGTGAGGGTCGCGGGTTCGAATCCCGTCTTCCGCTCCAAGTAGAACCGCAGGTCAGGCACCCTTTCGAGGGTGCCTGCTTGTTTTGGTGAGCGTAGTAGACAAGGCAATTTACCTACAACCTGCACTGTCTCTGACCAGCGGAAATGTGTTTTGGCGCTTAAAGTGGAGAAAAGGTGATGTTCTACCATCGTCCGACTTTTCGTTGATCTTCGAGTCCGAAATGGCGTGCCGAATCGCCTCAGTTGCTAAGCGCGCTTACGTACACCGCAATACCATTCTTGGCTGATCCTGTGGTTGTTCCCTTGCAGGCTTGCCCGCCCGACGACCGACGTACAGTGAGTTCAGTCAACGAGGTAATCACGCACGCGCGTGACATGGTGACCCAATGACCGGCTGACCGCGTTGAAGTCTGGGCAGTCGTTGCCGAGGTAGTCGGTCAGTTCAGCGGACCATCGGGCGCGGTACCAGTCGAGTCCTGCTTCCCATCGATCAAAGAATCGTCGGGGGTCCAGCCCTTTGTGTTCGGCCTTTCGTTCGAACCGATGCCAAGCTTCGAAGAGATCCGCTCCGCCGCGATCCTGAAGAAGGGTCCACAGGTCGTAGATGTCGCGACATTGGCGTCGTTGGATTACGCATCTCAGTTTCTCGGCACATATCTCGGTCAGCGTGTAACAGCGGATCGTCGCGGCCTCGGGCAGATCTCGCCATGCGACGACGAGAGGTGTTAACCCGTGTTCGATAACGAGTTCGTCGTCGACAAGGTCCACCTTGATTGACCGTGGCTTGGCGGCCAGTGGCCCCACATATCTGATCCGAGGCGGGCTCGCGTCGGTGTCGAGTTCGAGAATGTCGAGACCGATTCGGTCGCGGCACCGGTCCAATGCTTCCGCAACGAGGACGAACGCCTCATGGACATTTATTCCAAGCAATGAGTAGTCAAGATCAGCCGAATACCGGTAGCTGTCGTAGTGGGCAAGACGGAGACTCGTCCCGCCCTTCAGAACCATTCGTTCACCGGCGCCGGCCGCGGCGCTGATCTCGATGGCCACGTGCGCAAGGATGTAGTCACGCTCGGCCGTCTGTGCGTCTACCCGGTCGCTCTGTGCTTGCTTGGTGATTTCGCCGCGCCCGATCATCGGCGAATCACTTCTTCGAGTTCTTCAATCGGACCGGGCCAACGCACACCCGTTTGAACGTCGACTGGGCCGTCGGAGCGTTCATCGGTCGGGTCGAGACGAAGCGGACGAAGGAGCCGAACCGGCAGGTCGATTGTTCCGAGTTTGCCGAGTTCGAGTTGTCGGTCAAGTGAAACGAGGCGCCGGAGTGCCGCTTCGAAGCTCAAGGCGTTGCTCAGGTCGGCGACAGTGTTCGGGTTCGGCTGGGCAGCGGCGAGTGCTTCTGCGACGACTGAAATGCCGCCGACACGGCGTGGCGTGTGGGCGGATTCGAGAAGCGCTCGTTCGATGGTCGAAACAGTCGCCGAGCCGTGAGATTGCGCGCCCAAATGAATCGTCGCCGGTCTTTCAATGATGGATTCAAGCGACCTGCCACCGACCTCGTTGACGAACAATCGACGCGTCACGGCAACCTGAACCCGCTGGCCCCCGCGCGTGAGCAGCCCATGTTCATGCAGCGCCGTCCGGAAACAGATCCGATGATCACGGTTCCCAACGGCCAGCACGACCGCCTCGTCCAAACGATCGCTTGCGACCGCAGCGACGCCGAGTTCACCCAACGGCCGCAGCAGATAGCAGCCGCGTCGCACCCGCTCTACTAGCCCATCGCGCGCCAGCCTCGTCAAGAGATTCGACGCAGCCTGCGGACTCAGACCCAAACGCCGACGCACCTCGTCCGCACACACGTCGGTCCGACCTTCCGCGGCAAGCCCGTCGACGAGACTCAATCCGACCCACGATGTCATGATGATGACTATACACGTTAAACGTGAATAGGTATCATCAAGCAAGAGCCGTGCTCTGGGTCCGAGGCCCCATCGCGAGTCCGTGATGGATGCATCCCAGCTAGGTCTTGGCCGGGCTCTCCTTCAAAAGGAGTGGTGGGTAGCCCGTGGGCGGTTTCAGCGATGACTCGACAGTGTCCGGCACGCGCATGAACGTGAACTGTGTTGACCTCGATGACGACACGATCACGTCGCTACGCGAACACCACGACCGCTGCCTTATGGCAGCAGCCGAGCGTAAGTTGATAGTTGGTCAGCTACCGCTATCCGGAAAGCCGAGCGATATGACCCGGCCTTGGGCACCGAACCCGGGTGACGAAGCGATTCGCTGGAGTTCTAACGGGTCGCCCACGCCGAGAAACTGACGCGGATCGTGCAGGACTCGCCCTCCTTCGAAGCAAATTAGTTTGTAGCGCCGAACGGGTCCGGTGAGTCCTCGTCTGGCGGAGACGACGATGTCCGTCCTAGCGGGCCGACTCCGGCTACCCGCACCTCAGCGAGGATATCTCCACCGGCAGCTTGGGCCACAAGGCGGCCACGCTTTGCTGGGCCGTGGAGGATGAACCACCTTTTCGGGGTCGTTTGTGCCGTTGAGCTCTGAAGTGGTTTCGTGGCTGTCTTTTCGACGACTTCGCCGCTATCGGCGTCAAACATCGTCAGACTCGCAGCGTCCGACGGAGCCGATCCAACTAGAATCGGGATGCCCTTCGGATCCAAAAGCACGTAATCCAGACCGTTTGCCGGTCCAAGAAAACATTGGGCGGCAGTCCCGTCGTAGTCCCGAGCCGCAAGGCAGTGCCGTGTCGGTGCATCAGTCAAAGCGAACCGCGTCCACCGCCACCACAGTCACCTCAAACTTTGAACGGCTCACAGGCTTTACCTGATTTGCCAACGTCAGGGCTTCGCCCACCGTTCCCCGGCTGGTCAGGCTGTAGAAGATGGCTGCGTCACGCCATCGCACGCGAACCTCGTGGGTGCCAGCTTCGACGCGTTCGGCTGCGCTTCCCGGTAGACCGTTCACGACAACCGGAACTTCGTTGTACCCCGGCAGCCACGGGGATCCGGGAAATCGGTCGAGGGCAGCAGCGATTGTCGCACCGGACGCGTACGTGACCGAGGACGATGCACGAGGCGTTGGCCCGCCGTTGACCCGCTGCCAGCCGACCGGAAACGACGGATGCAGACCGTTCTGGTCAGGTTCGCCTAGAAAACGGTAGATCTGTTTAACGTCTGACAGCGACGCTGGGGGCGAGACGTAAAGCCAGAGCAGCACGTGATTGCGAATGGTGAGCGCTGTCGATATTGAGTCACCCGGTCGCGTGAAGTCGTTCAATTTTTCAACAGGAATGTCTGGCTTCTCGCGCACCAGGCTTGGAAACTCGACAAGTTCGGTCACGACCAGCACGCGCTGAGTCGTTGAGCGCCACTCTTCTTGCCAAGCAACCGATTGTGGCGCAATCCACGGCGATGAATGATCGTCGAAAACGGTTGCGACATAAACGCCGCTCGTCGACGACGCCAACAATGCAAACGGTGTGGAGTCACGAATCCCTTTTACCTCCAACGAGGGTTTAGCCACTGCTGTCATCGTCGTTGTCACCACGACCCGCTTGGTCCTCTTCGGTTTGGCCAGGGAAGCCGGGCTTGCGACGACAGCCACAGCAATCGCGACAATCACTGACAGTCCTGCCGATTGGATCCGCCAACTTCGCATCCCTCAAATTATGCCACCGCAAGCCCGATCCGCCCGTTGCACGCACCGATGTGCTCCTCATTCGCGTACCGACCCGAAGCCTCTTCGCACGTTTGCCCCCTCCGGCTGTTGGATACGCGCGGTAGCATCCGATCAAACAGTCGACTTCACCGGCGACGACGACCTCTCGATTGGGAGGAACAGAAACCTCTCACAATCGCTCCCTCAGCGTTCGAGGAACAGCTGATCGAACAGCCTTGAACTCGCCTTCACCGGTTCGTCCTCGAACTTGGACCGATAGTAAGCGCGCGTACGTAGACCGACGAACTGCCTGGACTGGGGCGTATTTGGTGGACAAAACCTGGACGCAGGAGCACGTAACCGCAGGTCATGGACTGTATGGACACTTAGCATCACCTTGCCAAGGTGAGGGTCGCGGGTTCGAATCCCGTCTTCCGCTCCAAGTAGAACCGCAGGTCAGGCACCCTTTCGAGGGTGCCTGTTGCCTTTCCAGGACCTGTTTCGCCCATCATTTCCACGTTTCGTGCTGTGCTGTGCCGGTTCATGCTTGACAGTGTGATTCCGGTACATGGTTGACACTTTCCGGTCGGGTCCGGTTCCTGGTTTACAGGTGTTCCGGTTCCTGTTTGACGGTGGGGGTCCGCGTTTGGGCTGGTTTCTCCTTCTTCGCTTGTAGCAACTCTGTTGCTGCAAGGTCCGAAGGAGGCCCGTCGTGTTGGTGGAGCTCAATGCTGTGGAACAACGTCTGAAGGCTGTTCTCGAGGTTCTCGATGGTGCTTCGGTGACTGATGTGGCTCGCCGTTATGAAGTGACTCGGCAGTCGGTGCATAACTGGTTGCGACACCATGGCGCTGACGGGTTCAAGGGACTGGTCGATAGGCCGTCTCGGCCGTTGTCGTGCCCGCATCAGATGCCTGCCGAGGTGGAAGCGTTGATTGTGGAGTGGCGTCGCGCTGATGGCGGTCTGGGACCGGTTTCGATCGTGAACCGGTTGCGTGACGAGAAGGTCGTGCCGTTGCCGGGGCGTTCGTCGGTGTACAGGTGTCTGGTTCGCCACAACCTTGTGGTGCCGCAACAACGGAAACGTAAGCGTGAGGATTACATCCGTTGGGAGCGGTCCCGTGCGATGGAGTTGTGGCAGATGGACATTGTTGGTGGCGTCAAGTTCCGTGATGGTTCGGAAGCGAAGATTGTGTCAGGGATCGATGATCACTCACGGTTTATTGTAAGTGCGCATGTGGTCGAGCGTGCGACAGCGAGGCCGACGTGCGATGGTCTCGTGAAAGCTATGCGTGCCTATGGTGTTCCGGAACAGATCTTGACTGATAACGGGAAAGTGTTCACTGGCCGATTCGGACCTGGGACTGGTGAGGTGCTGTTTGACCGTATTTGCAGGGAGAACGGGATCAAACACCTGTTGACGGCGCCTCGTTCGCCGACCACGACGGGCAAGATTGAGCGTTGGCATCGCACGATGCGTGAACGGTTCTTGACCGGCAAAGTGTTCGATGACATTGCTGATGCGCAGGCCCAGTTGGACGGGTGGGTGAAAACGTATAACGAGGATCGGCCGCATCAATCGATCGGGCATGTGCCACCGATCAGACGCTTCGAGTTGCGTGCGATCACTGTCGAGAACCCGAAGCCAAGACCGACGGTTGCCGATGTTGACCCGGCTGCTGCGATGCCTGGCGGGGCTACCCGGCGGGTGTCCCGCAAAGGCACCGTGTCGTTCGGTGCCGCGTCGTATTTCGTTGGCCAACCCCATGTTGGTTTGGATGTTGTGTTGGTCATGGACCGCAAACTTGTGCAGATCTACCACGATGGCGTGCTTGTTCGGACTCACGCCCGCAAGCACGCGCCGGCGAAACAGGGTGCGGCGTTGAACCGTCAAACCAAACCGCGTCCCGCACCACCTGTCGAGCCTGCACGGCCTTCGGCGACGCTCGTATCGGTGACCCGGAAAGTGGATTCGTCCGGGAACGTGTGCTTCGCCGGGGAGAACTACTACGCCGGGGCCATGTACAAGCGACGCCAAGTCCAAGTAGCGGTCGTTGGAGACCGGGTCGAGATCAGTGTCGGGAAACATCTCATACGTTCCCACCGTGCACGCCATGATCGAACCCGTGAACACGGTGCCCTCGCCAACCCCGGCGGAAGAGCCCGCAGGATCAACGCCGCCTAGAAACCCCCGAGCAGGTGTAAAGCGGGTACCGGAACCCAACCGTAAAACGGGTACCGGGACTTGACATTCCACGTTTCGTGCTGTGCTGTCCCGGTTCATGCTTGACAGTGTGATTCCGGTTCCTGGTTGACACTTTGGTGACAGGTCCGGTTCCTGGTTTTACAGCAATCGCCGAACTGCTCGCCGCCGCCGGAGCCGACACGTCAACCGTCGACCCGTTTAGCCGCTTCGTCGGCAGCTGCCTCGCCGGCGATCGTCGGGAGGGGTCGACGCGGCGCTCGGCGAGCGTGACGACCTGATCGCGCGTGCCGTCGAACTCGGGCGTGGCGAATCGATCCGGTTGCTCGTCGAGCTCGGGTTCGACGTCAACGCCCGTCACCGGACCACGGCACTGCATGAAGCCGCACTGCGCGGCAACCCGCCGCTCGCCAAGCTGCTCGTCGAACTCGGCGCCGACTTGAGCATCGTCGACA
>JANOWU010000197.1:0-4343 GCA_031418035.1 Acidimicrobiia bacterium | reverse complement strand
TCACACAACAACATGTCACGCGTGAACGACGACAACCTCACCATCTGAGACGTATGCGCAATCCCCGACTTCGCATCGACCGTGACCGTGACGTGAGGACGTTCGCCGCCAACATTTAAGCGACCTTCGTTCGCCAACGACTCATGAGCAATATCGATGAGTGCATCATGTCGACGCTGCGCCGGGGTCCGATTGTCACCTTCGCACGGTTTCGGCATCGCAGCCTCAAGGGCTTTCGATAACGCTTCACCGCCAAGGGCGTCGAGGAGACCGTTCAGGATCCACATCCCACCCGACGTCGGCGACAACTGCAACCGACGCGCCTCTTCGTGTTCCTTCTCTGATGTCGGGTCACCGAGCGTGTCGTCACAATGCGAAACCCACAACGCGACCGCTTTGCGGAAGTTCGAGAACGACAACGTCTGCGCGAACCGCAAAATCATCTCTGCGTCGCGGACCAGAAACGGCAAACGAGCTTTCGTGAGTACCTTCGCGACCACACCCACGTGTGACACACCGATCGTGCCTGCATCGATCGCGTCAGACCACCCGGGCAGTTTCGCGAACACCTCAGCGTGAGCGAGGCGATGTTCACCTTCACCGGGTCGGGCGTGGGTGTTGAAGGCCAGCCATTCCGAAACGTTGCGGTACCCGTGGTCACGAATGGTCGGCGAGTCCGCAAACGGGACGATGATACGTGTACATAGCGTCTCGAAACGGTCGATCAATGCTCGTGCGGCCGCTACGTTCGCCGCTGTGACGACCGCGCCGTTTTGCAGGCAGGAGGCAGCCGACAGTGCCACAGACTCGGCAAGTTCAAGGTAGTGGTCGAGAGACGATTCCACGTACACATCGTATCAGAAAACCTCGAACGTATGTTCGAGAAGAGTACCGAAAACCGCCAAAAACCCGCCAAAACCCCCCTCTCACCCGTCGTTTTCCTGCACGGCAAACACCAAACCCGCGCACCCGCAAACCAGCGCAACGCTCACATCGGTGCAAGCAGCCGGATCATCGCCAAATCGGTCGCCGCCTCGAGCAGCTGACGCGCCCGCCGCAGTTCGGCACCGCCGGACGAGATCGATCTTCGTGAGCACCACGAGGTCCGCGGTGGCGATGTGCGTCGCAACGTTTGCCCGAACGGCGCGTGGAAGGGAGCCGGTGGCGATCCGGTCCGCAGCGGCAACGATCACGACCCCGTCGAGTGGAAAGCCTGCGGATTGCCCCCAGCGCCGCGAACCGAATGACGCGGTTGCTTTTCTACCAGCCTTCGGTTCCGTCCCAGTCCCAGCTTGGTAAGGGCAGGTCTTGCGGGACGTCGTCGGGTGAAGACCATCGGTGATTCAGCATCGCAGTTGCCCACGTGAACCAGGCAACGAGTTGGAACCGAAGTCGCGGGTCGGACGATATACCAACCTCATCGAGGGCGAGCACGAACGCGGCCACGGCACGTCCGTCCATGTGCTCGTGCGGGCCGTTGCCGGTGTGGGCTCTCACGACATGGGAATAGTCGCCGAGCGAGCTCGAATACATCGCCGGGCCACCGAGTTGCTCGGACCAGTAGGCAGCGAGCCGTTCGGTGTGTTGCGGGTGGATCCCGCCTTCGAAGGCATGAGCCAGGATCGGGTCGGCGAGACAACGCGTGTGCCACGCCTTCGCCAACGCCATCACGGCGTCGCCGCCGCCCATCACCTCATAGATCGAGCGCTCCACGAGCGACATCGTACGCGCATGGCACTCCAGCGGCGTCATGTTACTGACTGCGGCTCAGCGAAGTCGCGGGTCGGACGAGAAATCGACCTCGTCGAGCGTTCCACGAGCGACAGCCCTCTATTACAGCCAAGGGAGTCACTCGTGAGCGGATGAGCAAGGTTGACCTTCGGGGGATTTGCCCCTACCGTTCGCCCTACCTGAACAGCTGACACAACACGCAGAAGCACGAATTGGCCGACGGACGGAGGGCCCCCATGCTGAACTCGTACCACGTATCCCGACCGGATCTCTTCCCGATCGGTTCGTCGACTGGCGATCCACGATGGTGACCAGCGCGATCTTGGAGTTGGCGATTGGCGTCGTGTTCGTATGGCTCCTGTTCAGCCTTGCGCTGTCAACAGTCAACGATGCGCTCGCGCTGGTGTTTCGTATCCGGGCGAAACACCTGTGGCTCGCCGTGGGACGCGTCCTAGAACCGTCGACAACTCGGCAAGCCCGCCGCTTCTGGGACACCATCATCCGCCTGCCGTTCAGTCGAGACGAATACGACGTGCGGCCGCGCTCGAGCGCAAGTGCGGCCGACAATCCGGTTCGCCCGACGGAGGCGCCCCCTGAAACCGGGGCACTTCAACAGAGATTGCAGGACCTCTACGACCGGCTCGCTCCGAATCTCACCGACGTCGCGTTGCGCGGTCGACGTTCAAAACTCACGTCGTTGCCGACAAACCTCCTCGCCGAAGCGGTGGCTCGACTTGCGACGTCAGTATTCCCAGGTGATCTTGTCGCGCAGTCCAACCTGCCCCGGTCCGGTCAGGCCGTATGGAACCTCGAGCAACGCGCACAGCTCGAGACTGCAGTCGGCCAGCTCGCACCGGACCAGAACGTGACGCTCGATGCGGTGCGAAACTTCACAATCGAGGGGAAGACTCCCGAACAGCTCGAAGAGCTGTGGAGCAGAGCTGGCGAACGATTGACCGCACGCGACCTCGTCCACTACTTCCAAGACCAACCTGCCCTGGCCGACAGCCTTCGGTCGGTGCTTCGCATCTCCTCAGTCGAAGAGCAAGCAAAGGCAGCAATCGCGACCGTTCAAGCCCGTATTGACCGGGAAATGGAGCAGCTCAGCGCGCTGTACCGGCGCCAGAGCCGAAAAGTGCTGGGCCTTCTCGGCCTGCCGTTCGTTCTTGCAACGAACACGAACGCTGTCGGCCTCGTGCAACAACTGCATCGTGATGCCAACCTGCGTCAGGTCGTTTCTGCCAGTGCCGCAAGCGTTTCCGAAACCGATCTCAACGCTGTCACGGCGAAATACTGCACGCCACCGACCACGACATCACCACCGGCTTCACCCGCAATCAACGCTGACCCGCAAAGTAAACCCAAACCACCAACGGTCGAGGATGTCCGTGACGAGTTGCGGTGCGCGGTTCGGATCTTGGGTGCTGCGGATCAGCTGGAGCTGGTGCCGAACTGGGCGTCACGATGGAACGCGTCGGCTTCCACGGAACGCGGGTGTTGTCGCCTGTGGCGTTTCGTCCAATCCACAGTCCGGTCAACGGTGGTGGACTTCGGCTGGGTCGGACGACCGATCACGTTGATCGCGCTGAGCTTCGGCGCGCAGTTCTGGTTCGACATTCTGCGTCGCCTGCTCGGGCTACGGAACAGATCCGGAGCTGCCGGCTGAAGCGTCGGTTGATGACGGGCGACGTGACTAGCTGCGTCGTGCAGCGCGCTGCCTGTTACGCGCCCGCCCCCGTCAGCCAACGGCGGACGTTCTCGCCGAGCGACGGAACGTGGTACCCGCCCTCTTGCAGGATCACCATCGGTCTTCCAAGCGCAGCGACCATCGCGCCGTGCCGCTCGTAGGCCTCGGTCGTCACGCCAAAGTCGCCGATCGGGTCGCGCTCGTGTGTGTCGACACCGAGTGAGACGACGACGATGCCAGGATCGAATCGTTCCACCGCATCGAGCGCCTGGCGGAGAGCCGCGACATAGCCGTCGTCATCGGTGCTCTTCGCGAGAGGCAGATTGAGCGTATGGCCGAGCCCTCGGCCAGAGCCGGTCTCGTCGTCGTACCCGATCAGGTACGGATACGCGCGATTCGGGTCGCCATGAATCGAGACATACTGCACGTCGTCTCGGGTGTAGAAGATCTGTTGGGTCCCGTTGCCGTGGTGATAGTCGACGTCGAGAACTGTGACCTTCGTGCCGGTCGACGCGGCAATAGCATGCGCGCTTACTGCAGCGTTGTTGAAGTAGCAGTACCCGCCGTAGGCCGCCCGCGGCGCGTGATGTCCGGGCGGTCGACAGAGGCCGTATGCGACCTTCTCACCACCGAGCACAAGGTCGGTCGCGGTGAGCGCAACATCGACCGCAGCACGCGCTGCTTCGTAGGTGCCCTCCACAAGCGGTGTCATGGTCTCGAAGCACCAGTATCCAATCTGCGCGTGGACGCTCGATGGTATGGGTGCTGGCGTCATGTCTTCGCGTAACGCCGGATGCAACAGCGAGTCGGGAAAGACTTCGCGCTGCACCCGAACGTCTTGGAATCGCGTCCAGGCCGTCTCGAGGAAATCGAGCAGACCCGGATCGTGAACGGCGTTGATCGGCGCTCGTCCGTGCTCGGTCGG
>JANOWU010000196.1:0-11485 GCA_031418035.1 Acidimicrobiia bacterium | reverse complement strand
AGACGGGGCGGCCAAACGCTCCGGCCGCACGACTCGGACACGATCCCACGCGGCGATCGTGGCGGGCGCAACCTTGAGCGGTGCACTCGCCGCCGGTGGTGCCCTTGGATTCATCGGTGAAGCAAAAGCCATCACCGCGCTGAGTGGTACAACGTTCCTCGACCTCAACGGCAACGGCCAACTCGACGCCGCACCTGATCGTTTGATCGGTGGGGTGACCGTGACGGCCTTCGACATTTCCGGAGCGAACGCCGGCCAGGTCGTCTCGCTGGCGAACGGCACGTGGCAGATGGCGGCGAACGGCTCCGGTCCGTACCGGATCGAGTTCTCGAACCTACCGAAGTCGACCTATGAAGGCTTCAGCACCCAGGTGACGAACCTCCAGTTCAGCAATACCGGCGCAAACTTTGGTCTCTACGCCAAGCTCAACGGTCTCGGCGAGATCGACGACGTCGTCGACACCGAGCCGGTGCAGATCGGCGACCGCGTGTGGCTCGACAACAACATCAACGGCATTCAGGACCAGGGCGAACCCGGCATCCAGGGTGTTCGTGTCGAACTCCTCATCGACGGTGGACCGTACATCGAGAATGGCCAGCCCCGAACCTCCACCACGGATGGCAACGGCAACTACGTCTTCTCGAACATTGCGCCCAACCGCAACTACTCGATTCGTGTTGCCGCCGGACAGGCGCCGCTCGCGAATTACACCCTCACGACGCAGAAGTCCGCAGGGAGCACCCGGTACAACGATTCCGACCCGGCCCTCGTCGGCGACGATGCGCTGGCGGTCGCCGTGGCACCCAAGCTC
Source organism: Acidimicrobiia bacterium (assembly GCA_031418035.1). Taxonomy (GTDB): domain Bacteria; phylum Actinomycetota; class Acidimicrobiia; order Acidimicrobiales; family JANYDT01; genus JANOYY01. The sequence continues at coordinate 10,674 of JANOWU010000196.1, read as the reverse complement.
GGCGCCGACATGTCCTACGACTTCGGATACAAGCCAAAGCCGACGCCGACGCTGTACTGCGTTGGGGATCAGGTGTGGGAAGACATCAACAAGGATGGCCTCTTCAACAACGGTGAGCCCGGTATCGGTAACGTGAACGTGACGCTCATCGACAATGCCGGGAACCCGGTTGCGGGCAAGTCTGCGGTGACGGCGGCCAATGGCACGTGGAGCATCTGTGGTCTGGCCAATGGTGATTACCGTGTGCGTTTCACCAAGCCTGATGGCTATGAGTTCACGAAGCAGGCGACTGCGGCCAATGACGGACAGTCTTCGGCCGACGCCAATGGTGTGAGCCTTCCCGGCACGGTCAAGGACAAGGACTGTGTGTGTCTCGACGCGGGCCTCGTCAAGATCGTCGTCGTCGAACCCAAGGTGACCCTCGGCGACACCGTCTGGCTCGACGCCAACCGTGACGGCATCAAGCAGGACAGCGAGTCCACCCTGGCCGAATACACGGTCACCCTGCTCGACCAGAACGGCAACCCCGTTGCCGGTGTCGGCGCTCAGGTCACGGGTGAGAACGGCCAGTATCTGTTCACCAACCTCAACAAGGGCACATACCGCGTTCGGTTCACCCGCCCGGCAGCATCGGTCAACACGCCGACCGCCGCCAAGCAGGGTGGAAGCGACATCACGGACTCCGACGCAGTCGGCGCAACCGACAATGCCTCTGCCATGACCGGTGTGATCGACCTTCAGGCCGACAACCGCAACGTCGACTCCGGTTGGGTCACGGCTGTGGTGGCTCCGACGTACTGCCTCGGCGACCTCGTGTTCGACGACCTCAACATCAACGGGATCCGTGAGGAAAACGAACCCGGCGTCAACGGTGTGACGGTGACCGTCACCAACAGCGCTGGCGGAACCGGTTCGACAGTCACCAACAACGGTGGCGCCTGGAAGATCTGTGGACTTATCGCTGGTGACTACACCGTGGCCTTCACCCGCCCCGCTGGCTATGAATTCACGCTCCAGGGATCGGGCAACAACCGTTCCAACGTTGATGCCGCCGGCAACACCGGTAAGGTGACCATCGTCAACGCCGATGTGCTGAGCGTCGACGCTGGCGTGAAGCTGCTCCCGGTGATCGTCGTGGTCAAGACTACGGTTCCTCCCGTCACGGTTGCCCCGACGACGGTTGCTCCGGTCACCACCGTTGCTCCGGTCGCCCTCTGCATCGGTGACAAGGTGTTCCTTGACCCGACCGGCACAGCGAAGGACGGCAAGGGCATCAGCGGCGTGACCATCACACTGGTCAGGGCCGACGGCTCCACGGCGTCAGCAACCACCGATTCGAACGGCATCTACAAGTTCTGTTCACTCGGCGCTGGTTCCTACACCGTCAAGGTCAACCCGGCAACACTGCCTGCCGGTGCGATCCCCACCTACGACCTTGCCGGCCGCAAGAACAACGAGACAGCACTCTCGCTGACCAACGCTGACAACGTCGATGTGGACTTCGGATACAAGCTCCCGGCCGCAACTGTTCTGGCCGAGACGATCACCACTGCTCCCGCAGAGGTTATCGACGAGCCCATCGCCTTCACCGGCTCGAACACCACAACCACCATGCTGTGGGGCCTTGCCCTCCTCATGATTGGTATGGGAATCGCCGGCCTGATGGTGGACCGCCGCCGCAACGCTTTCCTCTAGGAAAACCTCGCGGCCAACCGAACCCGACTCCGGGGAGGTTTGGTCCCTCGCCAGAGTCGGTGACCGGTCAGATCTGATCTGATCCAGTCGCCCTGCCAGACAGTGGCCCGTCCCCTCGGGGGCGGGCCATTGTTGTTTGTGCCGGCTGTTTTTGTGGGCGGAACGACTACAGGAGTGCGAAGAGACGCGCCTGTTGCTCGGCCGCTTTGGCCCGGATCTCTGCGGCGTCGTTGGTGAGGTGTTGCCCGTTCTCGAACACGGTGACACCGTCGATCACGACCCGCGTCGGTCGGACTCCCGTCGAGAACGCGAGGTGCCACGGTTCCATGGTGTCGTAGGACCACGTGACTTCGTCGTGCAGTGCGTCGGGGAAGAGCTCCCAGCCGTTGGTGAGCCAGCTCCAGGGAGTGTCTGGTGACGCGGTCACGTCGCTTTCTCGTAAGCGCACATAGGAGACTCGGAACTCGTCGAGCATGTCGGCACCGATACCGTCGGTGCCGAGAACGATCCGGTTCGGACGTGAGGCGGGTCGCGCGTACCCGACGGCGTTGTTCATGTTGGATCGCGCGTTGTGTGCGATCGTTCCGGAAAGTTCGCGGTCGAGGTGGACGGTGTGGACGATCAGCCAGTTGTCCCGGGCATGGCGTTGCCAACGTTCGCCGGCATCACCGTCTTCGGGGCCTTCCGCGACGTGGACGTGCACTCCCGCCCCGAGTCGCGACGCAAGGTCGGCAACGGCTTCGATCGTTTCATCGGCACACGTGAACGCGGCATGAACGCCGACGTACCCTCGTCCTCCGGCCTGCAGGAAACGTTCGTTCTCCAGCAACCCACGCCGAGCAGCGTCGGTCATCGTCGTAGGACGTATGCGCGCAGATGGTTGCGGAGTGATCGTGACGCGGCCCGGTGTGGCGTGACGGTCGCTGACCCCGTACGCACAGCTCACGCGAACGCCAACGTCGCGGCAGGCGTTCGCAATCACATCGAGGCTGCCTTCGATCGCGTTCGGTGATTCGTGGTGGTCGATGATGCAGGTGGTCCCGCTCTCGATCGCCTCCAGGGCACCGAGTTTGGCGGACCACTCGATCATGTCGAGATCGAGCGCACAGTCGAGCCGCCACCACACCTGTTCCAAGATCTCGCCGAACGAGCGTGCCTGCAGCGGAGGAGCGGGCATCCCCCGGGCGAGTGCGGAATAGAGGTGGTGATGCGCACACACCAAGCCGGGGGTGGTGGCACTCATTACTCAGACTCAGTTGCGTCGGTGCTCGAGGCGCGACGCATAGGCAGCGCGTTACGCCACGTTCCTTCGACGGCGTGCAGCATCGCCGCGACCGCTCCGGCTGTAGGAACGAGACCGATCTCGCCGACGCCCTTGATGCCGTACGGGGCTCGCGGCTGAGGAACCTCGACGAGCACGGTTTCGACGGGTGGCATGTCTTTGGGACGAATGATGCCGAGACTGCGCAGCGTCATGTTGGTCGGTCGACCCTCGGCGTCGGCCGGGAAGTCTTCGCTGAGGGCATAGCCGAGACCCATATGCACGGATCCTTCGACCTGTCCTTCACAGAGCTGCGGGTTGACCGCGCGGCCGACGTCGTGCACCGCAACAACCTTCTCGATGACACCGGTCTTCGCGTCGGCGATCACCAGCTGCGCGGCGTATCCAAACGCGGAGTGAATGGTCGGGTTCGGTTTGTGGTCCTTCAGGGAGTCGGTCCAATCGACCCGGTACTCGCCTTCATAGTCGATGTTCGGTTGTCGTCCGCCGGCATTGGCGGCGAGACATGCCTCACGCACGGACCCCGCGCCCATGAGCGTGCCTCGCGAACCGGTGGTCTGGCCGAGGCCCAGCTCGCGGGTGGTGTCGACGATGACCTTCACGCGAGCGGGATCGACGCCCAGTTCCTCAACGGCAACCTGCAACGCCACGGTATGAATACCCTGACCCATCTCCGTCCAACAGTGGCGAACCTCGACACCGCCGTCGTCGTCGAATCTCACGACGGCCTTCGACACTTCTTTGAATCCGTTTCCGAGGCCCGAGTTCTTCAGACCGAGACCGAGACCGACCGCTTTGCCGTCAGCCACGGCAGCGTCGAGGTAGGGCTTGATCGTGTCGAGACATACTTCAGCACCACCGCACCCGTCGTCCATGATCTGACCCGGTCCCCACACCTCGCCTGGATGGATCACGTTGCGTTTGCGAATTTCCCATCCAGTGATGCCAACTGCTTCGGCAAGGCGGTCGAGGATGCCCTCCATTGCGAATTGCGCTTGGTTCGCGCCGAACCCTCGGAACGCTCCGCACACGGGGTTGTTGGTGCGGACCGCTGTTGCGTGAACGTCGATCGCAGGGAGGTGATACGGGCCGCTGGCATGACCGGCTGCTCGTTCGAGGACCTTCATGCCGACGCTGGCATATGGTCCCGAGTCGCCAATCATACGTGCACGTAGTGCTGTGAGCTTGCCGTTGGCGTCGGCCCCCGCTTCGTACTCCATGCGAATCGGATGCCGCTTGGCGTGCATGCGAAGCGACTGTTCGCGTGTGTTTGTTACCTTGACCGGCCTGTTGAGCCACCAGGCCGCCAGGGCCGCGTGCCCCTGATTGCTGAGATCTTCCTTCCCTCCGAACGCGCCGCCGTTGCTGACGAGCTCGACGGTGACCATGCTCGTGTCGACACCGAGGATCGCGGCGATCGAGTCCCGGTCGTCCCAGACCCCCTGACCGCCGGAGTAGACGTGAAGGTGGCGGACTCCCTCGGGAGTCGTCGAGGGCACGGCCAACGATGACTCTGGTTCGAGGAACGCCTGCTCGATGCGTTGCGTCTGGAACGTCTCACGAACAATATGCGCGCTTTGCTTCAATGCTGCGTCGACGTCGCCGCGAACGTATTCCGAGATGGACAGCACGTTTCCGTCGAGACCCCACACTGCATGTTCGGGATCATCGATTGCGGCAACGGGGTCGGTAATGGGGCGCAGCGGCGTGAGATCGACCTGCACCAGCTTCGCCGCTCGCTCGGCAGTTTCTCGGTCTTCGGCGACGACGACGGCTAGAACGTCGCCCAGGTAACTGGTACGCCCGCCGATCGGAATCATGAGTGGCCAGTCCTTGTGGATGAGGCCGGTCTTGAGCGTGCCGGGAATGTCGAGAGCCGTGAAGACACCGACGACGCCCTCTACCGCCTGCGCAGCGGATGAATCGATGTCGTTGACGTCGGCACGCGCGTGTTCGGCAAGGACCAATGCCCCGTGGAGCATTCCTTCTGCACACATATCATCGACGTAGTCGCGCCGACCCACGGCCAGCTCCACCGCCTCGTACTTCACGCCACTGGACCCGATTCCACCGTTCACGGCTGGCGTTGGCGATGTGCCCTGGGCGAGGGCTTCGATGGCGTCGAGGATCTTCACGTAGCCGGTGCACCGGCACAGGTGGCCACCGAGATGTCGGGCCATCTCTTCGCGAGTGAGCGACGAACCCTTCTTGTCGATCTGCGCTTTTGCTCGCACGACGATGCCGGGCGTGCAGAACCCGCACTGCAATGCGCCACACGCGGCGAAGCACTCGGCATAGCGGTCCACTTCGGCGGGGTCGAACCCCTCCAGCGTCGTGATCTCCTTCCCCGCGATTCGGCTCAGCGACATCTGACACGAGATCGATGCCTTGCCGTCGATGAGTACCGTGCAGCATCCACACTGTCCCTGCGGTGAGCAGCCGTCCTTGGGCGACGTGATGCCCAGCTCCTCGCGGAGGGCGGCCAGTAGATGGGGATGACGGGCAGCGACGCTCACGTCTTTTCCGTTTACACGAAACGGAACTCGATCGGTATCGGTGGTATAGGTCATCGGAACTTTTGTGGCGTGAAGTCCGGCTCGACCGGAGGTTCGACCACACCTTTCTGACTTGTTATGCGCCCATAGTGTTGTGGTTCTCGGTAACGATCCATCTGAAACAGCGTGTGCTTGAACTTGAAGCAGAGGTCGAGGTCGGCCACGACGGAGATGACTTCGTCGCCGTTGGTGTTGGCTCGTGCGGCGACCTGTCCTGATGGAGCGAAGATGGCTGATTGGGCCAGCGACTCGACGCCCTCCTCGTTGCCGCCCTTGGCCACGCCGACCACCCACGTTCCGTTCTGGTAGGCGCCCGAACCCATGCAGAGGTCGTTGTGGAACTGCTGCAGGGCGTTCTGTGCCGGATCGGGTGCGTAGTGCAACGGCGTGTTGTAGCCGATGGCGATCAGTTCGACGCCCTGCAGTCCCATCACGCGGTACGTCTCGGGCCAGCGTCGATCGTTGCACGTCGCCATGCCGACGATTCCTCCGAAGGCTCGCCATACGTCGAAGCCGTCGGGCCCCGACTCGAAGTAATAACGCTCCAGATGTTGAAACGGGCGCCACGGTTCATGCGCTTCGTGACCGGGGATGTGCACCTTGCGGTACTTCCCGACGATCGTGCCGTCGCGTTCAACCATGATCTGTGTGTTGTAGTGATGACCGTCGGGGGTCAGCTCGGCATAGCCAAGGCAGAACCCGACGCCGAGGCGCTTGGCTTCGTCGAACAGCGGTTGGGTAACGGGCGAGGGCATCTCGGTCTCGTACCAGGCGTCGATCGTTGCCTGATCTTCGGAGTACCAGCGAGGGAAGAAGGTGGTGAGCGCGAGTTCGGGGAACACGCAGAGTTGTACGCCGCGTGTGGCCGCGTCGCGCAGAAGAACGAGGAGACGTTCGACAACGTCAGCGCGCGTATGGTCCTTCTGAACTGGTCCGAGTTGGGCTGCGGCGACGTGAAGTGTCCGGCTCATGAGAACACCTTGGAGGTCGCGTCGACCACGTCGGTTTCGGACAGTCGCAGCATTGTTTGCAACAAGATGTTTGCTCCTTCGATGAGATCGCTCGGGTCGGTGTGTTCGGCCGGGTTGTGCGAGATTCCTTTGATCGATGGTGTGAAGATCATCGCCGTCGGACACATCCGGGCCAGCATCTGTGCATCGTGGCCGGCGCCGCTCGGCATGCGTTTCACCGTGTGTCCGAGTTCGGTGGTGATGTCGTGCACCAGGTCGATCACCCGGTCGTCGAAGGCCACGGGCTCGAAGCGGGCAAGTACTCGCAAAGTGATCGTGACACCTTCGGACTTCTCCAACTCCCGTAGGAAGAGATCGAGTCGTTGTTCGGACTGCTGCAGCGTCGTTTCGTCGGTATTGCGAAGGTCGACGGTCATGACTGCTTCAGCGGCGACGACGTTGACGAGGTTGGGATGAAGCTTGAGAAAACCGACGGTACCCACGTGCGGGTGTCCGATATCGATAGCAAGTTCACGTACGAATGTCGCGATGCGGGCGGCGGCGTAGCCCGCGTCGTGACGTAGTGACATCGGCGTCGTGCCTGCGTGGTTCGACTGCCCGGTGATGGTGAGCTCTTGCCAGCTGATCCCCTGCACACCGGTAACGGCACCAAAGCGGACGCCTTCGGCTTCCAACACGGGGCCCTGCTCCACGTGGAGCTCCACGAACGCGTGTGGTGCCTCGCCGGGGCACGGCGTCGATCCCAGGTATCCGATACGAGCGAGTTCGTCGCCGACCCTTGCACCATCGATCCCAACGACGTCGTACGCTTCCTCCGCGCTCATGCCCCCGCAGTACACCAGGCTGCCCATCATGTCGGGATTGAAACGGGCGCCTTCCTCGTTCGTGAAGAAGCCGACGCTGATCGGATGCGCCGTGACGATCCCGGCCTGATCGAGGGTTTCGATCACTTCGAGGCCGGCGAGGACACCGAGGTTGCCGTCGTAGAGACCACCGGTCTTGACGGTGTCGATATGGCTTCCCGTCATCACCGCACCGGCCCGAGGGTTGCTTCCGGCGCGGGTCGCAATCACGTTGCCGATCGTGTCGATTCGGACGTCGAGCCCAAGGTCGCGCATCCACGTGACGACAAGATCGCGACCGGCGCGGTCGTCGTCGGTGAGGGCGAGGCGGGCACTTCCTGGTTCGCCGTTGGGTCCGTGGATCGCACCCAGCTCCCCCAGTGCTCGAATTCGTTGGAGGAGCCGCTCTCCGTTGATCCGCAGTCGGGCCAGCTCGTGGTTCTCCATTCGCTAACTTTACATTTTGTAAAACACCGTGTGGCGCGGCTTCTCCGTGGTTTTGGGACCGGGACGGCGAGCGGCGACAGACGCCTACAGCGGTTTGCGCCACAGGACCCGGTAGTTGACGCCGAGAAGTTCGTCGTCGGAGTAGTCGGCCAGTTCGCCGTTGGCGCGCAGGGTCGCGAGCTCGGCGGAGAGCTGCGAGCCGTAGGGCTCATGGTGGCGATCGAGGCTCAACTCGCCGCCGGGACACAACGTCGTGAAGAGGACACGCCACCGCGCGAGGCGCCACTCGTTCATGTAGCAACTCTCGATCACGGTGTTCTTCACCGGCGGCCGGAGTTGGGCCCAATAGGGAATGGTGGCCCGGTCCCCGGCAAAGATTCGCAAGTCATGGCATCCGCCCTCGGAGCTGTAGAGGTGCAGGCTGATCGAGGCGAGTCCACCGGGACGCAAGATCCGAATCGCTTCGCGAAGCACCGTCTCGGGATCCGCGAGGTGTTCGAACACCGAGAAGGAATAGACAAGATCGAACCTTGCGGCGGCGAAGGTCATCTTGGCGGCGTCCATTTGCAGGTACGTCGCCGGGTTGGGTCGGTCGACGCCGAGTTCCTTGCACAGGGCCTTTTCGAAGGTGCGATCGATGCCGAGGGCTTTGCGGCCGACGGTCTTCGCGGTGCGAACCGGGCCGTTCTGTTTCAGCAAACGCAGGTAGGGTCCGGGCTTCCAACCCTGAGGGATCACGTCGAGGTCGATGGCCGTCACCCGGTTCGCCGCGCCAAGAGAGATCACTTCACGCCCGGTCTGCCCCGCTCCCAACACCAAGACATCCTTGTTCTGCAGTGGTGTGGCGGTGTGGCGCAGAAAGTCGTCCTCGATCGTGTGTTTCTGCGCGACCGTGGCGGCAACGTCGCCAACCATGTTGTTGGTTCGAACCCTGTATAGCCGGATCGCGTCTTTCACGAACGCTTCGGGTCGTACTCGCATCGCGCTGTACGTCCGACCAGGCATCGCCGCTCCCCGCAAGTGGTGGATTTGTGGAGACGATACCCGGATTGGAGTCGCCCCGCCACCGGTTTGGTCGTTACGAACCTCGCGCCATGTTGGCGAACTTCGTGTAGTGATCGAGGAAGGCGAGTCGGGTGGATCCGACCGGTCCCGAACGGTGTTTGGCGACGATGACCTCGGCTGTGCCGCGGTCGGGTGACTCCGGGTTGTACACCTCGTCGCGGTACAGGAACATGACGACGTCGGCGTCTTGTTCCAGCGATCCGGATTCACGAAGATCCGACAGCATCGGACGCTTGTCGGCTCGTGACTCGAGGGTACGGGAAAGCTGACTCAACGCCACGACGGGCACCTCGAGTTCACGGGCCAAGATCTTGAGTCCACGGCTGATCTCGGCCACCTCGACCTGTCGGTTCTCGGCGTTGCCTCGCCCGGTCATGAGTTGGAGGTAGTCGATCACGATGAGGCCGAGGTCACCGACCTTCGCCTTGAGCCGACGGGCCTTGCCACGGATTTCCATGATCGTGAGACGCGGGTTGTCGTCGATATAGATCGGGGCGTCGGCGAGACGAGCGACGGCGTTGGTGATCTTTGGCCAGTCGTCGGCCTGCAGCTTCCCGTTTCGCATGCGTAGCGAGTCGACTTTTGCGTCGGCACACAGCAAACGCTGGGTGAGTTCGAGGTGGCTCATTTCCAAGGAGAAGAAGAGCACGGGGCGCTTCTGCTCCAGTGCAGCATGTGCGGCCATACCCAACGCGAACGCCGACTTTCCCATCGCGGGACGCGCGCCGACGATGTAGAGCGCGTTGGGTTGCAGACCGTTGAGCTGTTCGTCGAGGTCGAAGTAGCCGCTGGGCACGCCCGTGATCGATTCGCCGCGCTCGTAGAGCATTTCGAGGCGATCAAGGTTCTGTCCGAGCAATTCGCGCAGGGGCATCATCGAGTCCGACGTGCGACGCTGCGCGACGTCGAACATCATCGCTTCGGCGCGGTCGACCGCAGAAGTGATGTCTTCGGGGAGGCTGTACCCGATCTCGGAGATCTCACCGGCCACCGATATAAGTCGGCGCAGCAGCGAATGCTCTTCGACGATGCGGGCGTAGTGTCCGGCGTTGGTGATCGTTGGCGTGCCAGCCTGCAGGCCGACCAGGGCCGCCGATCCGCCGATCATGTCGAGCAGGTCGTTGCGGCGCAGTTCCTCGGCGACCGTTACCGGGTCGGCCGGCGCCGCCTGTGCATAGAGCGACAGGATGGCGTCGAAAATGTGCCCGTGGGCGGGGCGGTAGAAGTCTGCGCTGGAACAGACCTCGGCTCCCGACGCGATGGCCTCTCGGCTGAGCAGCATTGCACCGAGCAGAGACTCCTCGGCCTCGAGGTTGTGGGGAAGGAGCCGAACAGAGCCCGCGCTTGATGCAGGACTTTGTTGACGACGACGAAAGTCGTCGATCGACTGAACCATAACGGGGAACCTCGGAGACGGTGGTAGGCGGTGCGGGACGGGAACGTTGCGGGGACCCGGGGGACGGTCCAGAACGGGAGGAGAGCCTGACGGACCAAACGTGTGGACTACTAGACGGCAAAACCTGTGGATCTCGCGGGATTACGCGGGATGACAGGTGGATACTGCCTCACTTTCCGGGGACGGCCGTGGCATGTGGTGGGGATAAACCGGGGGAAAACCGGCGAGTTATCCCCACCCCTGTGGTCAAGGGTGCGCGTTGTCATGCTTGCGAGTCTGCCCAGGGGGTGTGACACTCATGATGGCAGTGTCTTCCTCCATGATGGTGGGGACCCTTCAGCGGGGCAGGATCTGACCCTGGGTGTGACCGACTTCGTGTCTTGAAATTGATTTGTCGGTCTTGTTTTGCTGGAGGTGTTAC
>JANOWU010000195.1:0-18097 GCA_031418035.1 Acidimicrobiia bacterium | reverse complement strand
GCCCGCTGTCGGCAAGCGAGCGGGCGAAACGAAAAGCCCACGACGTCCACCACCCCGGCTCGTCGGGATGCGCGTTGCGAACCCGACGGCACTCCTCAGCGGTGATCGGCTCCACGACACGCAGCGGACCTTTCATAAACGCTCGCAGGCCCCAACGACTTGCCGAACCCGCTGCCCAGACCCGGGCTTCACCGTCTTGAGATATGCGAAGGTGAAGGGAAGAAGCAACGTGGGTGTGTATGCGGGGTGTCGCTGCCGCATCGGCCTGTACGCACAGCAGCGACGTGGACGACAGGCTATTCGCGACCTCCCACGTGATCATTGCGTATCTGTCCTGGGAGAGGTTTTCGCTACTTCGAGGTCGGCGCGTGGAGGAGGCCGTACACGAGGGCATCCTTGAGCGCCATCCACGAGGCTTCGATGACGTTGGCGCTGACACCGATCGTGGACCAGTCGATCTCGCCATTCGTCGAATCGATAAGCACACGTGTTTTCGCGTCGGTACCCTTCGACGAGTCGAGCACGCGAACCTTGTAGTCGGTCAGGTGTATCGACGACAGCGCTTCGTAGCGATCACCGACCGCCGCACGAAATGCTCGGTCGAGTGCGTTGACGGGTCCATTGCCCTCGCCCGTGGCAATGACACGGGTGCGCTCCACACCCTCAACCTCAATGCCCGGGAACCAGACCTTTACGGTCGCTTCCGTCTTGGCGTCGAGATCCCCGCCGGCCTGATCGGTGATGACTCGGAAGGATTCGAGTTGGAAGTAGTCCTGCCGCCACCCGGTTGCCTCACGCAACAGCAACTCCAGGGAAGCGTCGGCGACCTCGAAGTGGTAGCCCTCGTACTCAAGTCGCTTCAACGTGTCGAGAATGTGCGACATCGACGACCCCGCCAGGTCCAACCCGATCGCCTGGGCCTTCAGTTCGATGGTGGAACGACCGGCCATCTCCGAAACCACAAATCGTGTGCCGTTTCCGACGAGCTCGGGACTCACGTGTTCATACGCGTCGCGGGCGCGGGCGATTGCACTCGTGTGCAACCCCGCCTTGTGTGCAAACGCACTCGCACCGACATACGGGCGCTGGGACGGCAGCGTCTGATTCACGATCTCTGCGATGTGATGAGCGACCGCCGTGATTCGTTCGAGACGACCCTCGGGCAGCGTCTCCATACCCATCTTCAACGACATGTTCGGCACGAGCGACGTGAGATCGGCGTTACCCGTCCGTTCACCGTACCCGTTGACACAACCCTGAACCTGCTTGATACCGAACTGCACCGCCGTAAGGGTGTTTGCGACGGCGCAGCCGGAGTCGTTGTGAAAGTGAGCACCGAGCTGCGCCGAAGTACGTGCACGTACCTTCTCGACCACTTCGGCAACCTGGTGGGGCAACATGCCGCCGTTGGTGTCGCAGAGCACGAGAGCTTCCGCTCCGGCCTCTTCGGCCGCGGCCAGAACTCGCGTGCTGAAATCGGGGTTGCGGGTGAATCCGTCGAAGAAGTGCTCGGCATCGAGGAACACTCGGCGGCCCTCACTGCGAAGGAACTTGACCGAGTCGCTGACCATGCGCACGGCTTCGTCGAGATCGGTCTGCAACGCGTGCGTGACGTGATAGTCCCAGGACTTTGCCACCATACAGATCGCTTCGGTCTGGGCGTCGAGGAGCTCACGCAGCACTTTGTCGTCATGCGCCAAGCCATTCGGGCGACGGGTCATACCGAAGGCGACCAACGTAGCGGTCTCGAGTCGGAGTTCACCGGCCGCTGCACGACGGAAGAACTCGGAGTCCTTGGGGTTCGCCCCCGGCCATCCTCCTTCGATGAACTTCACGCCGAGGTGATCGAGTTGTTCGGCGACGCGCAACTTGTCGTCGACCGTCAACGACAGACCCTCCTGTTGCGACCCATCGCGCAACGTCGTGTCGTAAATGTCCACGGCACGACCTTGTGTGGCGAGTGCACCCAGCACCTGCTTGGTTTCGTTGGCGTGGTTACCGCTCATGATGGTTCCTCATTGGCTACTTGTTGATGTACGGGTTTGGTTTCAGCTCGGAAATACAGCTCGGAAATACAAAACGACCGCCCGAAGGCGGTCGTGAATGCGCGCACCGAATAGGCGGTGCGCGCTACCAAATAATGATGATCGAGGCGATGCCGTGCGTACAAGCACGGAGGTCAGCGGCGAACGTCATGGCAAAAGTATGCCACGAATCAAACCACCAGCTCAACGACCCGCACCCAAGCGCGTTTGCTTCCAGGCTTGTGGTGCGTTTGCCACCCTTGTGGTGCGTTCGGCCAGCCCAAACGCACCACAAGGTGCCCGAACGCACCACAAGCTCCAGGGGGACGGGGTCCGGTCAGCAGGGACGGGGTCAGCGGGGACGGGGTCAGAGCTGAGGGTCGGCGGCGAAGGCGTCGAGACGCTCGATGCGCAGCGTCAGCCCGTCTGCGCCCAAATGGTGGAAAAGGGTCCCGGCATGGACCTGGTCCAGATCGGCCCGCAGCTTCGACGCCAACAGGCGCGTTGCCTGGGCCATGTCGCCCGCCTTTCGACTCGTTCGAAATCCCGGGCAGGCCCGAGCAACGGCGCGTCCGCTCTCCGGGGCCCCAACCGCAACGAGTTGTGCAGCAGCCTCGAACGTCGGTCGCGCGCCCCGCGAAATGAGCGACTTCACAATGTCAACGGGAAGCGGTGAGCTCACCCCGGCCAGCGCGTCGTGAGGTACCCACGCGCGTACCCGAAGCAAAGCGCGCAGAACATTCTCCGCACCTCGAATGAGCGCAACATCTACGGCGACAGCAGTCCCCGACAGCGGAGATCCAAATGGCTCGCCAAGATCGGCAAGTCGATCCACAACTTCGGGATCATCGTTGCGTATTGCGTCGTCGAACGCGGCGGCCAGGTTCGGAGGTGATTGGCGGATCAATCCCGCGTCGAGCAGCCACCGCCACTCGAGAACGGCCTTCGAGAAGTACTCCTTCACGTGATCGGCGAGCCCTTGAGCCATCCCGTGCTCGGTGACGCGATTATCGATGTATGCGTAGAGCTCCTGCCCGGCGTGGTACTCGTTCAGCTCCGCGCTGGGTTGAACACGAAGATGGAGAAGCGAGAATGCGTCGCGCAGCGTCGGCGCTGCGATCACCATGCCGTCACGATGAAGCCGATGGGTCCACAAAGGCGGAATGCCTTTCATCCAGAACGCAACCGATCCGTAGTCCTGGCCAGGTTCTACGCACACGTACACCCGATCGAGATACTCAAAGCCACCGATCGGCAGCCATTTCAGTACTCCCGGAAAAGGCGTGTTCGTCTCGTGACATTGCTCCTCGAGATTCTCGAGTTCGCGATTGATCCACCCTGCAAGATCGAAATAGGTTGTCGCCCCGTTGTAGAACAGCTCTGCCCAGCTGAATCCGTGGACACCACCATCAAGCTCGATACTCACGTCGTAGTTGATCGATCCACCAGCGGTTAGCGACCACAACTCCAGCAGCTGTTCAGGGATCGGTCCGGCGCACTTGGAGGCAACGCTCGCCAACGTCTCCGGTTCCATCGGCGGTTGCGCATCAAAGATCACCCGATCTTCGAACACGACGATTCCGTGTTGTCGAAGTGATTCGAGATTAGACGCCGAAAAGTCCGGGGGATCGCTCACCTAACTACACCGCTTCGATAGTGCGTCGGGGACATCCCCAACACGGTCCGGAAGGTGCGAGCCATCTGACTGTGGTCATAGAAGCCCGCAGCAGCAGCCACCTCGGCCACGTTGAGCGAGGTGGTCACCAGAAGACGGGCCGCCGTGTCGACGCGCGTCCGCACAATCACTTGCTTCGCTGTGACGCCGAACAGTCGCTTCACCCTGCGCTCGAGCTGCGCCTCGCTGAGATGCGCCACAGCGGCAATCTCATCGACGCGCAGAGGACCGGTCGACCGCGTTCGAATCAACTCGAATGCTGCTGCAAGCCCAGCGAATTCCTCGGCTTCCGACACGGCACTTCGTAAGTCCACCGACAATGAGGCAACGCCGATAGGCCGCGATGCGCCCATGATTGCGACCTTGCTCGACACGTACCAACCGACGCTCCCATCGAGGCGGGTGATCCGCTCAAGTTGGTTCTGCATCGGACGCATCGTCGTAAGCACCGAGCGATCCTGTGCCTCGTAGTCTGCGGCGAGCGGTTTGGGGAACAGCTCATGCGCCCGCCGACCGACTACATCGCTCGGGCGACGCTTCCCGCACCGATCCGCGAACGCCTGGTTGACCCGCTGGTAGCGACCACCGGTGTCCTTCACGCAGAACATGACGTTCGGAACCCCATCGAGAAGATCAGCCGTGAGCATCGCAGCTCGCAGAAGTTCGTCTCGATCGTCGGGGGTCACCCGTTGATCATATGACCGTGACGGTGGCGGGTGACGGTGACCGACTGCTCTCGCAGCCAATGCATGAGTTCGAGGTGCGGTACTGCGGTCAGTGGAGCGTCGTCGACGGTGACCCCGAGTTCGTGAAGCGCCGAGTACAGCTCCGGGGACGCTCCGCCGACGAGGCGGACCCGATCCACGGGTGCGAGCAATAGACGGGCGACGAAATCGACCTCGGATTCGACACCTGACTCGGAGCACGTCAGCGTCGTTTTCGCGGCCTGCGCCGCTGCGGTAAGGACGCCCACCGACCAGCCTGGAGCGTTGTGCCCCAGTCGCGCAGCAACGCCATTGGGAAGCACTCGGTGGCGAAGCACGTTCGATTCCGCAACAAGTTCGGATGGATCGTGCCCGGCAAAGAAGTGCTCATCGGCAACTGCACGGAAGCGGGTGGCGAGCTCCGCGACGTTCGCGTTCGACGCTTCCGTCGCCGGTTCCCAGTTCATGAGCGATAGGACGTAGCCAGGTCCTCCGGCCTTGGCGCCCGGCCCCACCGATGAACTCTTCCAGCCTCCGAACGGCTGCCGACGAACGATCGCACCGGTAGTTGATCTGTTCACATAGATGTTGCCACATTCCACCCTGTCCACCCAGTTCGCAATCTCGTGCTCGTCGAGTGACTGGAGACCCGCAGTAAGGCCGAATGCGACGCCGTTCTGCATCGCCAGGGCCTCGTCGAGGCTTTCCGCGCGCATGATGCCGAGGACAGGTCCGAAACACTCTGTCTGATGAAACCAGGACCCGGGAGCGACGCCGAGTCGTACACCGGGCGTCCACACCCGGCCGTCGTCATCAAGCTTCTGCGGCTCGACAAGCCAGGATTCGCCAGGTTCAAGAATCGTAAGCCCACGTTGCAGTTTGGCCGACGGTGCTTCGATGAGTGGACCCATGTCCGTGGAAAGATCCTGCGCGGGTCCCACCTTGAGGCTTCGCACGGCATCAGCAATGCGTTCGAGCACATCGGGATTGTCGTACCAGCACGGCGCGAGAATGGCGAGGCTCGCTGCGGAACACTTCTGACCGGCGTGACCGAACGCGCTGGCGACCAGATCTTTCAACGCGCTGTCGATATCGGCCGAAGCGGTGATGACCATTGCGTTCTTGCCGCTCGTCTCGGCCAGAACTTTGCGTTCCGGGCGCCACGTCTGGAACAGTCGGGCGGTCTCGATGCCTCCGGTGAGCACGACGGTGTCGACGCCGACATGCGACACCAGATGCTGACCGACCTCGTCGTCGCCGCAGGGCAGGAACTGTAGGACCTCGCGCGGCACTCCAGCTTCCCAACAGCACCGGGCAACCAGTTCCGCGCACAAGACGGCCTGGGGCGCGGGCTTGATGATGACGGCGTTCCCCGCCATCAGGGAACCAGTCACGCCTCCCATCGCAATTGCGAACGGGAAGTTCCACGGGGGCGTTACGAGGACGACACCGTGTGGTGTGTGCGCCAGGCCGCTGTCGACAAGCCCGTGGATCAGATCGGCGTTCGAGGCGTAGTAGCGGGCGAAGTCGATGGCCTCGGACACTTCGGGATCGCCCTGGCTCACTGTCTTGCCGGTCTCGATCGCCATGGTCGCGAGAATCTCGAATCGGCGGGCGACGATGACCTCACCGATGCGGGCCACGACGGCCGCTCGCTCGGAGACAGGCAGGCCGTTCCATGGGGCGACGGCCGCACGGGCGGCGTCGACGCACTCGTCGACCAGCTCGACATCGGCGAGGTCGACCGTGCCAATCGACTCGCCGGTCGACGGATTGATAAGTACACGTTTGTTATTGGTGGTCCGCGACGTGCCAGCGACTACTGGCCCGATGGACTCCGTTGGCGCCGTCCACTGGAGCAATGCATCGATGGCCAGCTGTCGGTTCCGATGAAGCGCAAAGTCGGTATCGGCCTCGTTGTCGAAACCGGGCCGAGGGGTCGGGTGTTCGTGCTCCCGACGCGATCGGGTGTCGAGTGAGTAGCTTGCGTGGACAGACGCCGTGAACTTGTCGGCCTCGACGCGGAAACGAGGTGACCCCGGTTCGAGTTCGAGTACCGCATGCAGGAAGTTCTCCGGCGCGGTGTTCTCATCGAGACGGCGAACGAGGTACGCAATCGCTGCTTCGAAGGCCCCTCGGGCGACCACCGGCGAGTACACCAACGATGTTTCGCGACGTCGTGCCAGGGCGACGGAGAGACCGGTAGCCATGCCTTCGAGGGTCTCGAACTCGAGCGGAACGGCGCTCTGCCCGCTGCGATGTTCGCGCGCCAGCGAGAGACCGTAAGCGATGTCGAACACGTTGTGGCTCGCCAGTCCGACGATGATCGCGTCGCCGTTTCGTGGGTCGAGGAGTCGGCGCAGCAGCCGCTTGTAGCTGGCGTCGACATCGGCCTTCGTGTCGAAGGTCGCCAAGGGCCAACCGCGCAGCTCGGCTTCGACGCGCTCCATCGCCAGGTTCGCGCCCTTCACCAGGCGGATACGAATTGGTGCCCCACCGGCTGCTCGACGGAGACGAGCGAATTCGAGGAGACGCTCGGCGATCTCGTGTGCGTCGGGCAGATAGGCCTGCAGCACGATGCCCGCTCGAAGCGTAGAGAACTCGGGGTTGGCGAGCGTTTGGATCAGCACCTCGGTCGTGAGCTCGAGATCGCGGAACTCCTCCATGTCGAGGGTCACCAACGCCGGGACCGGTCGGGCGAGTGCGGCCCGATAGATCGGCGTCAGACGTTCGACCACTCGGTCCACCGTTGCGTCAAAAGCAAGTGGGCTTAGGTTTGCCGCGATCGAACTGAGTTTGACCGAGACGGCATCGACGTCGCGGCGACCCAGCATGTCCACCACTCGATCTCGACGCCGGAGAGCTTCCTGCTCACCGATGATTGCTTCGCCGAGCACATTCACGTTGGTTCTCGAGCCATCTGCGTGGGTTCTCGCCAGCCGTTTCGAGAGTGCGGGGTCTTCGGCGGGGAGCACCGAGGTGGCCGACACCTGACGCAATCGGGCCGTCACCAACTTCATGACGATGCTGGGAGCGAGCCGAGTGGCCTGTGCCCCGATCGACAGCAGCGCGCGGTCCCCGAACGAAAACGAGCGGGGAAGTCCACGTGAGACCAGCGACCGAAACGCTCCCGCCGACGTCCGGTGATCAGGGCATCGAAGAACTTCGTCCGTCAGCGTGAACGTGAATTCGGCGGCCGCGCGGTCGCGTACTACCGAAACCAGGCGGCGGTCCGCTGGTTCGATTGCGCCAAGGAGTTCGGCGGCGAGCGATACGACGTCCTCGAGATGCTCGTTCGTGAGGGCCGGATCGGACAGGGAAACATTCACCTCTCCAGTGAACGCTTCTCCCCGGCTGTTGTCTTGTACCGACGCGGCGCATCAGTGTCGATTTCGTACACCTCAGCCGACGCGAAGGTCGTTGGCGGAACGCCGGTCCCAAAGGAAGTACAGCAGGGCAAACGCAAGTGTGCCGACGACCGTGAGGAGCCAGAAGGCACGAGAGAAGTTGTCGATCGGATTCGGCGAGGTTCCGCTCAACGCCGCGATGACCGCGGCAACGCCGAGCGCACCGCTCAGGAATCGCCCGGTCGAGAACGCCGCGTTCGCCTGTCCGATCGACGTGGACGGAATGTCGACGAGCGCCGCGCCGTTCAGCGGGGCAAACGACATGCCCATACCGAAACCCATCAAGACGAAACCGGGGAACATACCGGTCCAATAGTTGGGCGTGACGGTGGGCAAGAGCGCGAACAACGCGCAGGCTGCGGTGAAGAACCCGGCACCCGCCACGAGCAAGCGGCGATGGCCGTGGTTCGCCGCATACCGAGCGGCCAAGATCGAACCAATCCCGCCCAACGCCGGCGTCGGAGTCATCGCCAGACCGATCCGTAGATTGCTGTAGTTCCAAATGTTGTGCATGAACAGTGGCCAGAGCAACCACGTCGATGTTCCCACCATCGAAACAAGGACGTTGGCAAAGTTGGCAATTCGAAACGAACGGATGCGAAAGAGGTCGAGTTCGATGAGTGGGTTTGCGTGGCGTCGCGAACGTGCGACGAACAGTGGCAGGAGTACTGCGGCCGCACCGATGGCGGCAAGAGTGGAACTCGACGTCCAGCCCCAATTTCGGCCCTGCACGATTCCGAGGGCGAGCAGACCGACAGCCACGGTGCCGACGATGATCCCGAGGAAATCGGGAACACCCGTGGCACCGTCACGGCCATGGCCGAAGTCGGCGGCGTGATTGCCCAACGTCCATGTGAGGCCCAGAGCGATCACACAGACGACGCTGATGGCCCAGTAGATCGCTCGCCAACCCGACCAGTCCAGAAGGAGCGATGCAATGACGGGAGCGAACGACGAGCCGATCGGAAACGACGCCGTCCAAACGCCGATCGTGAACACGCGTTTGTCGGCGGGGCTCCGGGCGAGCGCGATCGCCAACGACGACGGAACGATCAGCGCCCCACCGGCGCCTTGGAGGACGCGGGCCGCAATGAGGAGTTCGGCCGAAGGTGCAAGCGCCGCAGCAATGTTGAACAGGCCGTAGGTGGTGATACCGAGCGTGAACATACGAAACGACCCGAGTCGATCGGAGAGCTGTCCCCCGAGAAGGGTGAATGCCGCCAGAACTATGGAGTATCCAGACAGCGCCCACGAAAGTGTTTCTCGTGCCGTGTCGGGAAACGCCAATTCGAGCGCCGGAAAGGCCAGGTTCGCTCCGGTCACCCCGAGGGGCAGCGACGCCATGGCCAGCATTGCCACGACGACACCCAGCCAATACTGGTGCGTCGTCGATCGATTGTTCACACGGTCAAACTACGCACGACCGGTTCACGGTCGCTAATCGATGCTCGTATCCGACGCCAGCAGGGACTGGATCGTGGCGACGAGGTCGGCCGCAGCCACGGTGCGCTCCTCGCGTCGCGCGAGCAGCTTCACCTTCCACGTGTCGGTCGCGAACTCGTCGCTCCCCGCGATCAATGCGAGAGCGAAACCCTTGCGCTCCGCATACGCGAGCTGGTGGCCGAGCTTCTTTGTGTCGGGGTAGACGTCGACCCCAATACCAACAGCGCGAAGTTCGCGGGCCACCCTCTGGTAGTCACCGAGGCGATCGCGTTCCAATCGAGTGACGAGGACGGGCGCGGCCGTCGTGACGGATTGGTCGAGAAGGCTCAGCTGTTCCATTGCGGCGAGTAGGCGATCAAGACCGAGCGACGCGCCGACGCCGGGCAGGGATTGTTTTGTGTAGCGGCCGGTCAGGTCGTCGTAGCGACCGCCGGAGCAGATGCTTCCAATGCCGGGCAGGTCGGTCAGGAACGTCTCGTAAACGGTGCCGGTGTAGTAGTCGAGTCCACGACAGATCGACAGGTCAACTCGAATTTGACCGTCAGGTATGCCCGCCTTCGCTGCGGTGTCGGCCAGCTGTCGAAGACCGCGAACCCCTTCGAGTGCTGCGTCGTTGTTGGCGAAACGCTGCTCGAGCGCGTCGAGTACCTCCGCGTTGGTGCCCGTCATCTGCGCAAGCGCGATCACCGCATCACTCTGTTCGCTCGTCGCGTCGGCCTCGCGGATCATCTCTTCGCGAACGGCTTCGGCCCCGATCTTGGGGAGCTTGTCGAGGGCACGTAGTACTGGGGTTGCCGTGTCCGGTGGGAGGCCGAGTTCGGCGAGCAGGCCGTTGAGCACATGGCGGTTGTTGACACGAACCTCGAAACGATCGAACCCAAGCGCGCGTAGGAGATCACAGATGACGAGCGCGATTTCGACGTCGGCCGCGTTGTCGGTCGACCCGATCGTGTCGAAGTCACACTGCATGAACTCCCGGTAGCGGCCAGCCTGAGTGTTCTCACCACGCCAGACGGGGCCGATGTGGTATCGACGAAACGGGGTTCCGAGCTCATTCACATGTTGACTTACGAAACGGGCGAGGGGCACCGTGAGATCGAATCGCAATGCGACGTCGCGCCCTCCGGCATCGTTGAACCGGTACAGCTGTTTGAGCACCTCCGCGCCATCGTCGACCTTGGCCAGAAGCACTTCGGTGAGCTCGAGTGCCGGCGTGTCGATCGGAACGAAACCGTAGGAACGAAACACTGCCTTTGCCGCATCGACCAACCGCTCGCGGGGTATGGCCAGCGCCGGAAGGTAGTCGCGGAAGCCCTTGAGGGTGCGGGGTTCGATCAGTCGTGCCATGAGGGTAGACAGGCTATCGGCCAAGCACCCTCTCGGAGAGCAGTTTCAGCGGCCGAGATAGGCGCGACGCAACTCTTCGTCGGCGGCCAGTTCCTGGGCCGTACCGGCGAGAACGACACGACCCGTCTGGAGTACAAACCCGCGCGACGCGATGGACAGCGCCTGATTCGCGTTTTGTTCGACGACCAGCATCGCCACGCCCGATCGATTCACCTGCTCGATGATCTGAAAGCTCTTCTCGACGAGCACCGGGGCCAGACCCATCGACGGCTCATCCATGAGAATCAGCTTGGGGCGACTCATCAGCGCACGGCCCATGGCCAACATCTGCTGCTCACCGCCGGACAGGGTTCCCGCCAGTTGATGACGGCGCTCGTAGAGCAGGGGAAACAATTCGTACGCGCGCGCAAAGTCGTCCGAGAGGTTGTCCGTGCGGAGATAGGCGCCCATCTCCAGGTTCTCGAGAACAGTCATCGGGGCGAACACTCGACGATTCTCCGGAACCACAGCCATGCCGGCGGCAATTCGTTTTGGTGTCCCGTCATGGGTGACGTCGCGACCATCGAATGACACCGTCCCCGACGCCGGCATAACCAGCCCGAGGATCGTCTTGAGCGTGGTCGATTTTCCGCACGCGTTTCCGCCGAGGAGACACACGAGTTCGCCATGTCTGACGTCGAGGGCAACGTCTTGGAGGATGTGTATCGGCCCGTAGAAGGTGTTGATCCCCGAAAGTCGCAGGAGAGGCTCCACCGCCGTGGCGGAATGATTCGACGTCACTTCGTTGCCCCGGCACCCTTCCCGAGATACGCCTCGACCACTCCCGGGTCGGTCGCCACGTGTTCGAAACTGCCCTCGGCAATCTTGGTGCCGTGATCGAGCGCAATCACCCGGTCGCTGACGCCTTCGACGACATGCATGTCGTGTTCGATGATCAAGATCGTGAGCCCGAGTTCTTTTCGCAGACGCCCGATCAACTCGGTGATCTCATGGGTCTCGGTGGGGTTCATTCCGGCCGCCGGCTCGTCGACGAGCAGGAGCCGTGGGCGCGTCGCCAGCGCACGAGCAATTTCCAAGCGACGCCGATTGGCATAGGAAAGCGAATACGCCGGTTGGTCGAAACGGTAGCCCTGCAAACGAGTTCCGAAGAAGGCAAGCAGTTCCTCGGCGTGTGCATGCATCTCGCGTTCTTCGCGACGCGCCTTCGGTAGTCCGAGAGCACCGGCGACGATCCCGGAACGAGTGCGGCCGTACATCGTCGCCAATACGTTCTCCTTCACCGTCATGTTGAGGAACAGACGCAGGTTCTGAAACGTTCGGGCGATCCCCAAGTCGTTGATGCGATTCGGGTCGAGCCCAACCAGACTCGTGCCGTCGAATCGAACGTCGCCTTGGTCGGGTCGGTAGACCCCGGTGATCATGTTGAAGAGTGTGGTCTTTCCCGCGCCATTCGGGCCGATCACTGCGACGATCTCGTGTTCGTTGACGCTCAGATCGAGGGCATTGAGCACCTGAAGTCCGCCGAAGCTCAGGCTTACGTTCGACACATCGAGCAGCGCCATCACAGCACTTCCACGCGCTTGGTGCCGAAGATCCCCTGGGGCCGACTCGCCATGATCGCGACGAGTGCCGCGCCGACGAGGAGCTGTCGAGTAATCGACGCCTGCTCAGCCAGTCGGTTCTCCCACGCAAGCATTCCGACGTACGCCACGAGTCCTGCACCCGCCGGGCGCCACTTCTTCGCCACCGTCGTGAGCCCAAGACCCGTCACAATGAGCAACAAGAACGCGGCGTTTCCGAAGCGAGTGCTGTTCTGTAGATGCGGCACGAACGCGCCCGTAATTCCGGCGAGGCCTGAGCTTCTCGGCCGTAGAGCCGTGTCGAACACCTGGAGCCCTATCTGCACGACGACACCCGAACAAATAAGTGCACCGATGAACTGAAGAAATGGCGTTTTGCGTCGGAGCCGCAACACCACGTAGATCAGCAGCGCTCCGTACACGAGCGTACGTCCGGTCGAGGGCGTACGAAGCAGTTCGGGGAGCACGGCAACGATGAAGGCCCCCACGAAACCACCACCGATGTTGCCGAGTCCACCGAGGATCGCGGCGACGTACAGAAGAATTAGGAAGGGAAGGTCAAAGTTGCTGCCGAACACCGAGAGTTGGACCGCTGCGAACACCACGCCCGCCAGGCCGGCAACACCGGCTCCGATCGCAAACGCGAGCAGCCGAAGTCGGCGCACGGGGACCGAGAGTATCTCCGCCGCGAGTGCGTCTTCGCGCATCGAGCGAAGAGCCAGACCGGAACGCGAACGACGGAGCCGGTAGAACAACAGCATCGCCATCACCGCGAACACAACCGTGATGACGTAATACGAGGTGATGGTGCGGGCGGACATACCGAAGGCCGAGAGCGGATCGATGCCGGTGAGACCGTTCGGACCATTCGTGATGTTCCACGGTTTGCTCGGAAGGCTGGCCGGCCCCAGTTTGATCTGCAGGCGATCCCCGTTGTTCACGAGGCTCACGAAGATCTGGCCGAAGAACAGCGTGACGATCGCGAGATAGTCGCCGCTCAGTCGTCGAGACGGAAGGCCGAGAACCAGGCCGAGCACGGCAGTTCCCAGCACGACGACCGGCACCGAAACGAGTGTGGGCCAGTGCAGGTCGAACTTGTCGGAGGAGAGCAGGGCGTAGGCGTAGGCCCCGAACCCGAAGAACGCGGCATAGCCGAGGTCGAGCAGGCCGCCCCAGCCCACGACAAGGTTGAGTCCGGTGGCGAGAAGTGTGTACAACGCAACGGTGAACGCAACGCGCGTGATGTAGTCCGTCGGTGACACCAGCGCGAAGAGAAGCGCCACGACGCCACCGCCCAGGACCCGGCGGTGCACCGGCACATCGGCGACTATGCGCCGAAGTCGAGTCAGCGTCGTTTCCGCGCTCCGGGCCGAGGATTGCTCGACCCACTCGTCCTTCCCGATGGAGCGGCTCGCCGCGCCCGGCTCGGGAGCGGGTGACGGGTCTGGCATGGCGTCGGGAATGGCGTCGGGAATTGCGTCGGGAATCTTGTCGTCGGCCATCAGACCTTCTTTATCTCCGCGACGCCGAACAACCCACGAGGGCGAACCAGCAGGAAGGCAATCAGCACGACGAACACCACGACGTCGTAGAACGTGGTCGACACGTAGCCCTGGGCAAAGCTCTCGGCGAACCCGATGATGAGACCACCCGCCATCGCTCCGGGAACGGACCCGATACCTCCGACCACCGAAGCCGTGAAACCCTTCAGCCCGGCAACGAAGCCCATCGTATGAAATACCCGGTTGTACACGAGGCCACTCATCACGCCACCGATTCCGGCAAGAGCCGACCCGACGAAGAAGGTCACCATCACGATGCGGTTGACGTCCATCCCCATCATCTGTGCCGCTTCCGCGTCGTAGGACACGGCCCGCATGGCCTTGCCGAGCTTGCTGCGGCGGGTGAATATCGACAGCGAAACCATCACCAGTGCACTCACACCGATCACGAACAGCCGCATGACGCTGATGTTGAGAACGCCTACGTGGATCCCGCTGCGGACGTCGACCAGCCGTTCACTTTCGTAGCGAACAATACGTGCACCTACGACAAGGAGAACCGCCGCCTGGAGAAACATCGAGGTACCAAGCGCCGACACCAGCGGCGCAATTCGTGGCGCGGTTCGAAGTGGCCGGTAGGCAAACCGTTCGACGGCCACCCCTACGAGTCCGGCCCCCAGAGCCGCCACAACCAACAGCAGGGGAAGAAGAACGACGATGGGAAGTGAAGGGTCTTTCGCCCCGCCGAGGGCCTGCAACACGCCGTAGCCGATGAACGAGCCGATCATGTAGACCTCGCCGTGGGCGAAGTTCAGGAGCTTGAGCACCCCGTATACAAGCGAGTACCCAAGCGCTATGAGCGCGTACAAGCTCCCCAGCGTCAGACCGTTGACGACCAACTGAACGAATTGGCCCATCAACGGTCCGACGCGTGCGAGGAGTGATATGTGTTCAGATCAATGCAAGATCAGGGGACAAGGGTGTACTTGCCGCCCTCGACCTTGGACATATAGAACTTCGCACCCACGACATCGCCGGCCGCATCGAGGGCTACGGGGCCTCCGAGGATCGTGTTCTCCAGCGTGGCGGACTTCACGGCGGCCGTGACCTCTTCACGAGTTCCGGGCTTGCCGTCCTTGCAGGTAGCGGCGATTCCGGTGGCGATCAGCTGCGCACCGACGTAGACCGGAGGACCAAACGTACCGAAGGTGTCATCGTGAGCTGCCTTGTAGGCCTCGACGACCGACGACGCCGCAGCGACGCCACGGACGTCGGGAGCGAACGATGTCACATACGCTCCTTCGAGCGAGAAGTCCTTTGGTGAGTACACGCCGTCGCTGCCGATGACCGCAGCCTTCTTGCCCTGCTCAACGAGCTGGGTTCCGAACTGCTGAGCGTTCGCGGCGAGCTGCCACGGAAGAACCACCGCACCGGTGTCGTCGGTGACCTTTGCGACGAGTGAGGAGAAGTCGGTCGACTTCTGCGCGATCGACTCGCGCACAACCGTGACGCCACCTGCTTCGAGCGCCTTCGTGACCGAGTCGGCAAGACCGGTCGAGTACGAGGTCTGATCGTCGACGATCAACACCTTCTTCGCCTGGACGACATCCTTGGCAAAGTTGGCGATCGTCGGGCCCTGTGCATCATCGTTGGGAACCACGCGCACGAAGGTGGTGAACTTCCCGTCGAGCGTCAGGCTCGTGCGGGTTGCCGACGGGGACACGAACACCAGTTTCGCGTCGGTCATCGCTGGTCCGATAGCCTCGACCTCTTGGGAGCCGGCCGGTCCAAGAACCGCCACGACGCTGGCGTCGGACACGAGCTTCTGTCCACCCGTCGTGGCCTGTGCCGGATCCAGCTGGGTGTCGGTCTCCACGAACGTGAACTTGGTGCCGTTGGCCTTGTTGAAGTCTTCGAGGCCGAGCTTGCCCCAGTTGAGCTGTTCCTGGCCGATCGACGCAGCGTCGCCGGTGAACGGACCCATGAAGCCGATCGAGGCAACGCAGTCCTTCCCGGATCCCGCTGCAACCGCCGCGGTGTCCGCGGCCTCGGTCGCAGCAGCTTCGGTGTCGGCTGCTTCGGTCGCCGGAGCTTCGGTGGCAGCTGCCTCGGTCGCAGCTGCTTCGGTCGCGGCGGCTTCGGTGGCAGCAGTCGTATCGTCGCTGTCACTCGAGCACGCACTCGCTACAAGCGCAAGCGCCACGAGCGGCGCAATAAGTAGTTGTTTCCGCATATTTCTCCCCTGTTCAATCAAAGACGCCGGTCTCGGCGCTTGAATCGCGGTGGAAAGTTATCAGGTGCAGGTCCGGGTCACCGGAAAAGTCAGGCCAACAGGTCCCGGTGAGAGGCGAGTTCACGTAGACACGAATCAATGTCGTCGACCGAGTTGTAGAGATGCAGCGAGATTCGCAGGTTCCCATCGCGGCACGAAACCCCGAAGCCGGCAGCGTCGAGCTTGGCGACCAACGCATGCTCGTCCGTGGATGCAACGGCGATCATCGCGCCTCGCTGTTCCCTGGCCGCGGGAGTCCTGATCGTTGCGCCAAGTTCGCCGAGACCATCGCGAAGTCGGTCGACGAGATCTTGCACGTGAGCTTCGATGGTGGGCACGCCCACGCTGCGCACGAGGTCGAGGCCGGCCAGGCCAGCAAAGAGATTCGGTACCGGCGGCGTGCCGGATTCGAATCGACGCGCCGTGGCTGATGGCGAATACCGCCGATGATCCATCGCGAAGATGTCGGCGTCGGCAAACCAGCCCGTCGAGATCGGCGTATGTTCGGCAATCAATGAAGGTTTGACGTACATGAAGCCGAGGCCCGCCGATCCCAGGAGATACTTCAGCGCGCCAGCGACCAGCACATCGGCATCGAGATCGACGACGTCGATCGGAACCGAACCGATTGCCTGATAGGCATCGACTGCGACAAGTGCACCCTTCGCGTGCGCCAGGGCCGCAACCGCCTTCGGATCGAGTCGGCTGCCATTGCGGTAGCAGACATGGGTCATCATGACGAGCGCAGTGCGTTCGTCGACCGCCGCGGCGACGTCTTCGACCTCCACCGTTCCGTTGCGCGAAGGCACCACGACGATCTCCGCGCCGCGGGCTTGCTGTGCGAAGGCGTTCTGCCCTGCGGTCGGGAATTCGAAGTCGGTGATGACGATTCGATTTCGTTCCGGTGTGAGCCGCAGACTCGAAAGGAACGCCGACAGTCCTGCCGAAACAGATGTGGTTACCGCGACGCTGTCGGGCTCGGCATGGATGAGGTCGGCCCAGCTGGAACGAACGAGTTCGTTGCGTTCGGTCCAGGCGTTCCACTGCGCACCCTCCCGCTCCCAACCCTCGAGGAACGTCTCGTAGGCGGCGCGGACTTGTCGCGACAGCGCACCCTGGGAGCACGAGTTCAGGTAGACCCGATGTTCGAAGATCGGGAACGATGAGCGGAATTCCTCGGCGACAGTGGGCACGATTCGAGCTTACGCCTGCGAGCCCGGTAGCACGACCTCGAGAAGTTCCAGGTCAGCTGATCGGTCGACGAGCGTGAAGCGCTGTTGACTCGGCATGACGAAGTTGTCGCCGGTGGAAAGGGTTTCGTCGTTTCGTCCGTCACGACGCAGAGTCGCCGATCCCGTAAGTACGAATATGAAGTAGAACTCGCCGTCGGGGCGGTGGAGCTTGAGTGCACCATCGGCATCCGTTCCGGAATCGTTCGTCGAGCGAAGGACACTCGCCTCAGCCAGTCCGTCGGTGGCCTCAGTAAACCCAAATCGACGTCGCCGGAAACCGTCGCCCGACTCGGTCCAGGTTGCCGCACCGGCCTCGTGAAACACGAAACGTTGCCCACTGAAATCACGATCGGGGCGTAGGTCCGATGTCGGCAGGATCGTGTCGGGGTCAGCGAAGGTTTCGTGAAGCGCCGGACAGCCGATTTCGATGACTTCGAGACCGGCAGAACTCTCCAGCACACGATGGCGAATGCGAGGAGGCTGAAGAACACAGTCTCCGGCATTCATGATGAACGGTTCGCCCTGATCCTCGTACACGAGGCGCGTCCATCCCTTGTAGCAGTAGATCATCTGGAAACGGATCTTGTGGAAGTGCACGTAGTCCGGCACCGGACCCGCTGTGGGAATCATAATATGTGAACCTACGAATCGACCCCCTTGCCGATCCGGGATCAGATCGCGGTAGCGCATTCCGGCTCGGCCCACTGTCCAGTTCGCGTCGTCTGCGGCGCGTTCCAACACGAACGACTGGTTGATCGGCGGTACGACGATCGGCTGATCTGCAGCGACGATGTCGACGGTCGTGCCGTCGGGAGCAATGAGGCGCCCGGCACCCCCCATGGCATCGGGATCGGTCGCCGAGATCCGCAGCGCCGCCGGCGAACGCGGTGCTTCGGGATCCAACCGCAAAC
>JANOWU010000194.1:0-17548 GCA_031418035.1 Acidimicrobiia bacterium | reverse complement strand
ACGTTGAGCGAGTCGATGCCTTCCGACATGGGTATACGGACCCGACGAGACTGCACCATCGTTTCGGGTCGCAGGCCCGGGCCTTCGGCTCCGAGGAGGAAGGCGACGCGACTCGACGAACTCAACTCACGGACAACGTCGACGAGAGAATCAGCCGACGGATCAGGCGTGAGGGCGAACGAGGCGAATCCGGCGTCGTTGAGCAACAGAGAAATCGGGCCGTCTTCAACTGATGTGCGCGCATATGGAATCGTAAGCGTCCAGCCCATCGCCACTCGTATGGTTCGGCGGTAGAGCGGGTCAGCAGTGTGCCCGTGAAGGATGATCGCGTCGACGCCGAACCCGGCAGCGTGGCGGAACACCGCCCCGATGTTGTCGGGGTCGGCAACGTCTTCGAGCACGACGATGGTCCGGGCGCGAGCGAGCACCTGCGCCACCGGCACGAGCGGCTGGCGTTCGGCCAACACGATGACGCCACGATGGAGCGGGTAGCCGACGACGGCGTCGATGACCTCCCGTTCGGCGACATACACATCGAAGGGCTCGATTCGTTGACGTTGCGCTCGTTCGATCAGCTCGTGAATTCGTGCCGCGCGTGGCGGAGTGATCAGTATCGAGCGAATCGTGTACGACGACTCGAGCATCCGGTCGAGTACCAACTCACTCTCGGCCACGAACGTGCCGTCACCGCGGTCACCTTTTCCCTTGATCGAACGAAACGGATCAAGCCGAGCGTCGGCGACGGAGTTGATCAGCATTCGCGCACGACATGCGCCACCCGGGCAGTCACTCCGGGCACCTCTCGGTCTTCATGGAATGCCGCCGACAGCGCTTCGATGGCGTCGACGAGTCGCGGGCCGGGTCGGGTCACGAAGGCGTTGCCATCGATCGCCCAGAACTTCGCCCGAGGGAATCGGTCGAGCACGGTGCTGGCCTGTGCGACGGCGTCGCAGACACCGAATCCACACGGTGCGACCAACACGATGTCGGGGTCGCAGGCTTCAGCGATGTCCCACGCGACGGTCGTCGACCGTTCCCCCGGCATCGACAACAAGGCGTCGGCGCCGGCGGTGGTCACCAGTTCAGGAACCCAATGTCCGGCGACGAAGGGTGGATCGATCCACTCCAGCACGAGCACCTTCGGACGGGGCAGCTCGGCGACGGCGGCCCGGACCGTATCTCGGCGCGATCGCAGCGAGGCAACCAACCTCGTTGCTTCGTCGGTGGCATCGATCGCTTCGGCGATGGTCATGATTCCGTCCAGAACGTCGTCGACGCAATGGGGATCGAAGGTCACGACATTTGCATCACACCCCAGCGTGGCCAGCGCTTCATCGACCTGTCCCGCGGGGAGAGCACAGACATGGCAGAGGTCTTGGGTGAGCACGACATCAGGGGACAGGCGAGCAATCACCTCGTTCTTGAGTTCGTACATCGGAAGGCCGGCGCTCATCCGCTCGCGCACGAACGCGTCGATCTCACCGGGACCCAGGTCCGATGGCATGGGCGTATCGACCGCAATGTCACGGTGGTCGCGCACCCCCACCGGATAGTCGCATTCGAAGGTGACCGCAACCAGGTCGTCGAGTCGGCCAAGCGCCGCGACGATCTCGGTGGTCGAAGGAAGCAGGCTGGCGATACGTGGACGTGGGTTCGGCACACGTCGAAGGTATCAGTGGTTCCGGCTCAGGGCGACGCGAGCGGCCGACGGTCAGGGCGACGCAGGAGGACGACGCTCTAGGAGGTCGCCGATGACCTGTTCATAGCGGTGCGCCAGGCGGAGCACATCGAGATCACCCCTCGGTCGACCAATCAGCTGCATGCCCATCGGCAACCCGCGCTCATTGAAGCCGACGGGCACGCTCACCGAAGGTAAGCCGGCAAAGGTTGCGTAGATCACCACCTCCATCCACCGATGATACGTACTCATAGTTACACCGTTGATGTCGGTCGGCCAGCGCTTCGCAATGTCGAAGGGCCACACCTGCGCCGTTGGAATTGCCAACGCGTCGAGGTTCGAGAACAGAGAGAGGAGATAGTGAAAGAAGTTCGTTCGCACGATCGATGCATCGAGTACCGCCGATGCGCTCAAACCGACGCTCTGCTCGTACTCCCATTGCGCCTCGGGCTTCACCAGCTGGCGCTTTCGAGGGTCCACGATGAGCGGTTCGAGGTCACGGCCAACAACCAGCGACCGAAGCACGCACCACCCCTCCCAGATCGAAGGAAGGTCGAAGTCGATACGAGTTGGCTCGACCTCGCAACCGTCGTGTTCGAGCCGCGAAAGCCCACCCTCGCATGCGCTCACGATTCCCGGTTCCATGGGAAGGTACCCATCAAGATCTCCGAGCCAGCCGATCCGCACCGGCCCCAGGCCACGATCGAGCCCACCCACGAAGTCCTCACCACGATCGAGCGACAGGGGCAACCGTTGGTCGTATCCAGCCTGAATCGTAAGAAGATGGGCGACGTCGACGATCGTTCGGCCCATCGGCCCGGCCGTCGATTGACGGGAGTGCCACACGTCGGTCGCGGGCCACGTCGGGACAAGGTTTTCACTCGGTCGAAAACCGAAGACGTTGTTCCATGCCGCAGGATTGCGGAGGCTGCCGCCGTAGTCACTCCCGTCGGCCACGGGCAGCATGCGAGTCGCCAACGCCACCGCTGCACCGCCACTGCTGCCGCCCGCCGATGTTGTCGGGTCATACGGATTTCGGGTCGCGCCGAACACGTCGTTGAACGTGTGTGATCCGAGGCCGAATTCGGGAGTGTTCGTCTTGCCGATCACGATGCACCCGGCGCGTTTCATGCGCTCCACCATCAACGAGTCGGCCGTCGCGACGTTGTCACGAAAGAGCGGTGACCCTCTCGTGGTGGGGAATCCTTTCGCGTCCGTAAGATCCTTGATGGCTTGCGGCATTCCGTGCATCCACCCGACGTCGAAGCCCTCCGCGCGCGTCCGCACGAGCCAGTCATCTTTCGAGGCTGCCTCAGCCAGAAGAACCTCCCTATCTGCGAGACTCACGATGGCATTGCACTGTGGATTGACGCGGTCGATCCGGTCGAGATACGCGGTCATCACTTCGCGCGCTGAAACCTCGGCGCTTCGCAGTTGCCTCGAAAGCACGTCGGCAGAAAGGTCAGTGATCTCCATGCTTGTCGACGACCACAGGCACTGGAGTTATGCCGTGAGCTTCTTCGTGGGAGTCTGGTTCGAACGCATCTGGAACGGGGTGGTGTCGATCGCGTCGAGGGTGAGTTCACCCGAGAGCACCGACTCCTTCCACTCCGTGTGGGCAGGCTCGAGTGCGTGGAACTCGGGCATGACTTCGTCGGCGAACAGCTGCAACGACGCCATGATGTCGGCATGGGTGTTGCGACCGGCCTGGTTGAGCAAGATGACCTGGTCGACGTTCGATTCGGCGAACTTGGCCAAACGCGCACGAATCGTGTCGGGTGAACCAATGAGGCCGGCGTTCTGCTGGGCTTGCCCTTTCGGGGTCTGCTTCCACTTCTGATACTCGTCCCACAGGCTGATCGTGCCCGGAACCACCGGCCCATTCGTGTTGTAGAACCCGAGCGCAAATTGGAAGAACGAACTTCCATCAGCCTTCGCTCGAGCTTCTTCATCTGTAGGTGCACACATGAATTGCGAGACCACAGCAATGTTTGGGTTCGGCTTGTAATCGGTCAGCGGATCGAAGCTGTGTACGAAGGCGTTGTAATACGCGTTCACCCAGGCCCGAGCAGCCTCGGCGGACACAAACTGAAATCCCAGCGCTCCGATGCCTCGCCGACCGGCCATCTCGATCGTGTCCAACTGCGAGCATGCCACCCACAGGGGCGGGTGCGGCTTCTGCAGCGGTTTCGGTACGACGTTGCGCAACGGAAAATCGAAGTACTCGCCGTGGTACTCGACACCTTCCTGGCTGAACATCGGCATGACGCAGCGCACCGCGTCTTCCCACACCGCTCGTTTGTCGCGAAATCGTCGATCGAACGGATGGAGCTCGGTCACGCTTGACCCTTCGCCCATTCCGAACTCGACTCGGCCGTGGCTGAGCAGATCGAGCGTCGAGACACGCTCAGCGACGCGCGCCGGATGGTTCGTGGTGAGCTGCACGATGCCATGGCCCAACCGGATCCGCGACGTTCGTTGCGACGCCGCAGCCAGAAAAACCTCGGGGGCCGAGGAGTGGCTGTACTCCTCAAGGAAGTGATGCTCGACCTCCCACGCGTAGTCGAACCCAAGCTTGTCCGCGAGTTCGATCTGGTCGAGTGCGTGTTGCAACAGATCGTATTCGTCGTTGACGGCCCACGGCTTGGGGAGTTGCAGTTCGTAGAAAATGCCGAATTTCATGGACGTACCTCCGAGGTGTTGGCGTGACTCTACTCATGCTGGCCCGAGAGCGACAAGCTGGCGTTTTGCCGTCAAACGGCCGCAGTGCCAAGCTCATGCAGCGCTCAGCCGAGCCGAGGAGTTACACACCATGAGTCAAACCGAAGCCATCGAGCACACCGCGCAACGCGAAACGGAGCATTTCGACGTTCTCATTGTCGGTGCGGGAATCGCTGGCGTCGGTGGCGCATACCACCTGACCACCCAGCGACCGGACAAGACCTTCGTCGTGCTGGAGACCCAGGAGAGTTTCGGCGGAACTTGGCTGACTCATAAGTACCCGGGCATTCGATCCGACAGCGACCTCTATACCTTCGGGTACCGCTTCAAACCGTGGACGGGCACGCCGATTGCGACGGCTCCGGAGATCCTCAAGTACATGGGCGAGGTCATCGACGACAACGGTCTTGCGTCTCACATCAGCTACCACCACAAGATCACCACGTCATCGTGGTCGAGCGTCGACAAGCAGTGGACCATCGAGGCCACGATCACAAGTACCGGGGAACACGTTCGCTTCACCGCCAACTTCTTGTGGATGTGCCAGGGTTACTATCGCCACACCGAGGGGTACACGCCGACGTGGCCCGGTATGGATCGTTTCACGGGAAAGATCGTCCATCCACAGACGTGGCCCGAAGATCTTGAGTACACCGATAAGCGGGTCGTGGTCATCGGGTCCGGGGCGACGGCAGCCACCATCGTTCCGGCAATTGCTGCGCAGTGCGCGCATGTCACGATGCTTCAGCGATCACCCACGTACTTCGTGCCGGGTCGCAATGCCATTGATCTCGCCGACACCTTGCGTGAACTCGAGATCGACGAAACGTGGATTCACGAGATCATTCGTCGCAAACAGCTTCACGATTCGGCGATCGTGACCCAGCGATGCTTCACCGAACCCGATGCCGTGCGAGAAGAACTCATGACCGGCGTGCGCGCCTTTCTCGATGAGAGCTACGACGTCGAGCGGCACTTCAGTCCGAGCTACCGGCCGTGGCGGCAACGCATTGCGTTTGTTCCCGACGGCGACCTCTTCCGCGGAATCACCTCCGGCAAGGCATCGGTGGCGACCGACGAGATCGACACATTCAACGAGTCAGGAATCTTGTTGAAGTCCGGCGAACAACTCGACGCCGACATCATCATCACCGCCACCGGCTTCAACCTCAACGTCCTCGGCGACATCGACTTCCGCCTCGACGACAGGCCGCTGGTGTTCTCCGACACCGTGGGCTACCGCGGAATGATGTTCACCGGTGTTCCGAACATGATCTGGGTGTTCGGATACTTCCGGGCCGCGTGGACGCTGCGCGCCGACCTGATCGGAGACTTCGTGTGCCGTCTCCTCACGCACATGGACGACAAGGGAGTGTCTGTCGTGACACCTCGGCTTCTTCCCGAGGAGGAAGCGTTGCCGCGGTTGCCGTGGATCGACAACGAGAACTTCAATCCCGGGTACATCCAACGAGGACTGCACCTCCTGCCGAAGAGTATCGATCGGACGGAGTGGCAGCACACCCAGGACTACATGGTCGACAAGAAGACGATTCCCGCCGCCGATCTTGACGACGGTCGTCTAAAGTACGACTAGTAACTTCACATAGTACTTTCAGGCAGGCGCGAGACGCGTGAACCCGAGGATCGTTTCGATCCCTGCGACGGCGGCCATCACACGTGCTTCGCCGTGGTGGTGACCGATCACCTGTAAACCGATCGGCGTGCCCGCGCTCGTGAGGCCGACCGGCGTGGTTGCGGCAGGATTGCGGGTCATGTTGATGGGGTAGGTGAACTGAGCCCATCCCAACGACGCTGGGCCTTCCACTGACTCGTCGGCACCGAGCAATGGAGCCGGTTGTGCCGTAGTCGGACACAGCACGATCGGCGCCTGCTGCAGCACTGCATCGAGTTTCGCGTTGAGCGCATACATCTCGTCATGGGCACGCGCATGGTCCATGGCACTTATGGTCGAACCGGCCATGATCAGTGGCTGAATAGTCGGTGACAGCTTTTCCCAGTCCGCCGTTCCCAGGAGGTGACCCTGGGCTTTGAATCGGGCAACGGCCCACAGCACCATCCACGCGTCCATCGGGTCACCATCGAAGACACGCTCGACCTCGATGACCTCGGTGCCCGCCGCGGCAAGCTTGTCCACCGCGTTGCGACATGCTGCAGCGATCTCGGGATCGACGTTCGCGAACCCCATGGTCGGACTCCACACGACACGTGGCGGTGGGGCGTCGGCACCGGCCCGAGTTGCCTCGAACCACGATTCGCCGGGATGCGGAAGCGACAGCGGGTCCATGCCGTGTGGGCCGACCACGACATCGAGTGCCCAGGCAGAGTCTTCGATGCGACACGCCATCGGGCCGTTGGTCGAGAGCAACCCCGATCCCGGCATCGCCGAGCCCGTAATGGGAATCCGGCCGGCTTCGGTCTTGATCGCCGAGAGACCGCAAGCGCTCGCCGGAATGCGGATCGAACCACCCCCGTCACTTCCCGTGGCCAACGGAACAATGCCCGCGGCAAGTGCTGCAGCCGAGCCACCCGACGAGCCGCCCGGGGTATGGGGCAGCGACCACGGGTTGCGGCAGACGCCGAACAGCGGATTGTCGGTTACCCCTTTGTGTCCGTTTTCGGGAGTGTTGGTTTTTCCGAGAATGATCGCTCCGGCCGATCGAAGCCGACTGATATGTACACAGTCTTTCTCCTGAATAGGGTCGCTGGCGCGAAGTGCGGACCCAAAGCTCGTGCGGAAGCCTTTGACCGCTTCGAGGTCCTTCACGCCCACCGGCACTCCGCTCAACGGGCCGGGGTCTTCCCCGCGCGCGATTCGATCGTCGATCGCCGCAGCATCGCGGCGAGCTTGATCGATGTCGACGGCGACGAACGCGTTCAGCGAGCCGTTGAGCGCTTCGAGTCGTTCGATCGCGTGATCAGTTACCTCACGGGCCGACATCTCCTTTCGACGTACCCGACCTACGAGATCCGCCAGCCGAACAGTTCGAAAGTCAAAGGGAGACGACATGTTTGAAGTTTGCCCCAATTCCTGGCGACACGTCCTAATCGGTTCACAACCGGGAGGTAGGTTGTTCACCGTGTGGGAACTGCGTGTCATGACGTTCAACATGTGGTTTGGTGGACATTCCGGCGGTCAGCCCCTCGAACAGTCCGCCGAGGTTGTCAGGGCAGCGCGCGCCGATGTGGTCGGGATACAGGAGGGCAGTCGGTTTCCGGCGGGTGAGTTTCCTGACGACGCTGCGGCGATGGCGGAACTTTTGGGGTGGCACTACGTGGCGCAGGGCCGCAACCGCGCGATCATGAGTCGCTACCCGATTGTCGAGCAAACGCCCAAGCGGTGGGGCGTACGAGTTGGCGTGCCCAACGCCGACGTATGGGTGTTCAACACCCATTTCGCCCATGCGCCGTACCAACCGTTTCAACTCCTGTCCATCCCCTACGCCGATGCCGCGTTCCTCGACTCCGCCGAGGCTGCAGTCGCTGCGGCGTCTCACGCCCGGGCCAAGCACGCGGCGGAGATGCTGGCGGAAATGCAGGCCGCGTCCGCCGAAGCCACGGTCTTCGTGACGGGTGACTTCAACGAGCCGTCATCGTTGGACTGGACATCCGCAGCAGCCACGGCGGGCCTATGTCCGATAGCCGTGGAGTGGCCCACCACGAAGCTGTTCTACGAAAACGGTTTCGTCGACACGTTTCGTCACGTCCACCCCGATCCGGTCACGTCGCCGGGATGTACATGGACCTGCACTACCGCACCCGACGACCCGAACGATCATCATGATCGAATCGACTTCGTCCTCTGTCGCGGAGGTGCGGGGGTGCGAATCGTGAGTTCAGAAATCGTCGGCGAGAACGCCGCTTTCTCCGACATCGTCGTGAACCCATACCCGTCTGATCACCGAACTGTCGTTTCGGAAATTCATATGCTTACATAGCTTATGATCAATCGCGTGGTTCGTTGACGGTGAGCGATTGACTCACCGCGGCGAGCATTCGGCCATCGGAGCTCCAGAGGAATCCGCTTCCGTGAGCGAATCCTCCGCCGACGAACTCAATTCGGTTCTCACACAGCACCCATGAGTCGTCGTCGGGTTCGATCGGTCCGGTGAAGCGGATCGTGTTGTCGAGGCTCGTGCAGTGCACGCGATGCGTGAGCGCGTTACCCACTGCAGACGGCATGTAATCGGCGATAATCGCAAGAGCCGCTGCGTCGTGGCGAACCCCTGGCATTCGCGCCCACAGCAACGAACGTTCGGTGCCCGTCGGCTTTCCGGTTTCGCTGAACCCGAACATACCCTCCGCCATGCGAATGTCGACGTGATCGTGCATGGACTCCGCCTCGAAGGACCGGATGACGGGTTCGCAGTCTTCGGGTGGTGCAGCCAACGGCATTGTGCGCCACGTTCCCCGGAACGCCTCGCGACGGTTACCGCAGGCACCCAACAGACTCAGCACCGTACGTCGGTCGTGCGTGCCGTCGACGCGGCCCTGACTCACACCGTTGCCCCTCTGTGTCTCGGTAGGAGCCAGGTGAAGGATGGCCGGAGGCGTGATCTGTGAAACGAATTGTCCCGTCATCCAGATCGGCGTACGGCCAGTGCGGGTTTCGAGGACCAATACCCCTGCCGCCAACCCAGCGCCACCGAAGAGCGACGCTCCTCGCCCACCCATCAGCGGCGGCCTCATGGTCATGGTGTGACCGTCGTCGTCGACGCGTTCGAGGCCCAAGAACTCGGCGGTGCTGCGTTTCGTACTCATGCCGACGTCGAGGCTAGGCCGCAGCGCGCACAATCGTCGAACTGGTGCGCTTCTCTTCTGAGGACCGCGGGACGTCGAATCCACGCGAAAGAGGGTGAGTCGACCTTTCGGAAGACTCACCCTCGCAGGTGCTGTCGCTCGCAGAGCGAGCGAATTCAGCCGAATTCAGCTGAGCGCCATTGCTGTGGCGACAGCGCTGGTTACGCCGGCATCAAGACCGAGTCGATGAGGAACACGGTGCCGTTGGCAACCTGAACGTCGGCGAGCACAACCTTGCTGGAACCGTTGATCGTGATGGTCTTGCCGCTGACGGCAACCTTGATTGACTTGCCGTTGACGGTCGTAAGCGTACCCATCTTCGCAAGGTCGGCGCTGGAGAGCTTCTTACCGGCAACGACGTGGTACGTGAGGATCGACGTCAGCGTGTCCTTGCTCTCTGGCTTGACAAGCGTTTCAACGGTGCCCGCCGGAAGCTTGTCGAAGGCGCTGTTCACAGGGGCGAAGATCGTGAACGGGCCAGGACCGTTGAGTGTATCGACAAGGCCTGCGGCCTTCACAGCTGCGACAAGGGTCGTGAGTCCGGGGTTGTTCGACGCAGCAGTGGCGGCAGGATCTTGTGCCATCCCCTTCAGGCTTCCCTTGCCCGTTGCGGGCACGCCGACAGCAGCCGCATCAGCTTCCATGGCGACCGGGGTGGACGCAGTAGCCGGTGCCGGCTTCGCTGGCATCAGGACCGTGTCGATGATGAACACGGTGCCGTTGGCAACCTGCACGTCGCCGAGAACTACCTTCGACTTGCCGTTCACGGTGATGGACTTTCCTGCGGACTTGATGCTGAGCTTTTCACCGTTGACGGTGGTGAGTGACTTCATCTTGGCAAGGTCGATACTCGAGAGCTTCTTTCCGGGAATGACGTGGTAGGTCAAGATCGACGTCAGGGTCGCCTTGTTCTCCGGCTTGACGAGAGATTCGACGGTTCCGGCCGGCAACTTCGCGAACGCCGAGTTGGCCGGAGCGAAAATGGTGAACGGGCCTGGGCCGTTGAGCGTATCAACCAGTCCGGCGGCACCCACCGCGGCGACCAGGGTGGTCAACTGCGGATTGTTCGACGCTGCAGTGGCGGCAGGATCTTGGGCCATGCCCTTGAGGCTGCCCTTGCCGGTAGAGGGGATTCCGACCTTCTTGGCATCCGACGCCGAAGCTACGGGCGTCTTCGACTTCGTGGCGGCGGACACGGATGATCCAACCAAAAGTGTACTTACGGTTAGTGTGCCTACGAGTACTGCGGCTCCGACTGCTCGGACGTTCGTGGAGGGGGTTGACATGGTGTGTTGCCTTTCGGTGGGGGGATTCGCCAGCCTCGGGTTCGTTGGGCTGCGAGTGGTGTTCGGTGCCGACCGACATCCGGATTGCCAACTCGACGAAAGTTCGAGAAATGAATCCGCTAGCTCACGAATACGAGTACTTGATGCCAACCGGTTGCACCATTGGGCAACGGTGCAACTCGCTCTTCGATCTGCAGAGTTCCTGCGCGATCATATGCACGCACAGCAATGTCATGGCGGCCTGAAGTTGCATCCCACGTGAGGCGCCACTGACGCCACGTATCGATGCCGATCTCGTCTGCGAGCTCCGCCTCCGTCCAGTCGCCGTCGTCGATCTTCACCTCGACCTTCGAGATGCCGACCGTCTGCGACCACGCAACGCCCGCGATAGCGGTAGGCCCTGCCGGGATGGTGCTCAGCCCGCGCGGCACATCGATTCTCGACGCGAGCTTGATGGGCGCCTTCTTGGAGTATCCGCGTGGAACCCAGTAGCCATCAGCGGCTTCGAGCGTCGTCAACTCGATGGTGTCGAGCCATTTCGTGGCGGATGCATAGCCATAGATTCCGGGAACGACCAGGCGAGCCGGATACCCGTGCTCAAAAGGAAGAGGCTCACCGTTCATCCCAACTGCGACAAGCGCGTCAGGTGCATTGCGAAGCGCGGCCGTCGGAAAGCCGGCTGACCAACCATCAACGGAGCGACCCATTATCTGGGTGGCTTTCGGATCGACCCCTGCCTCGTCGAGCAATTCCTGCAGCGGCACTCCGAGCCAACGCGCGTTCCCCATCAAGATGCCTCCGACCTCGTTGGAAACACAGGTCAGCGTGATGTCGCGCTCCACCAGCGCACGCTCGAGCAGATCATCGTACGTGTACGAAAGTTCCTTATCGACCATGCCCCGCACCCGCAGACGCCACCGGCCGACATCCACCCTGGGCACGACCAACGCGGTGTCGATGCGATAGAAGTCCTTGTTCGGCGTGATGAAGGGATTCGCCTCCAGCAGCTCCGGTACTCCAGCCGACGCCGGAAGGGCAGCAAGGGGTTTGCGGGCGAGCGGGAGTTTGCGCACCGCCTTTCGAACAGCGGCATCGGCGGCTGCGGTCAACTGTCGTGCGTACAATCCCAAACCCGCGCCGACAACAGCGAAGGCACCGGTCGCCAACACCGTGCGGCGCGATAGGGAGACCGAACCGTTGTTGGCGACCTCGATCCGAGGTGCAACTGGCGCGTCGACCCGGGGTGCGACTGGCGCGTCCGTAACCGGTGTGTCCAGAGATCGAGACCCCGAGCTCGAGGCGAGCTTCGAAACGGCGACCAACACCAACGACGCCACCACCGCGGTGACGATCGACGGAATCGCCGCGCGTATTCCGCCTTGGCGTCCGGTAACTGCTGCCAGGGAGCCGAGGGCCCCGAACAGAAAGAGTGCAATGATCGACGCCCACAGGCGAGTGCGCGCAATGACGCCGACGATGGCACTGAACACCGCAATCGTGACTGCCATCCCGATGAGGAGCGCCTGCTTGTCGTTTGTGCCGAAGGTCGAGATCGCGAATCGCTTCACAACCGGCGGTGCAAGATCGATCGCTCGATTTCCTACGCCGATGACCGGCGACAGCATGTCAGGAATTCGAGCGCTGAGAACTTCCCCTGCAGCCAACCCCGTTCCAGCAGCGATGAGGCCCGACGCGGCCCAGAACAGGACGACGCCGACATTTCGAGGAGACTTAGGGATTCGCACACCCCTTCTTCGGAACCAAACCCCCCTTGGATCTCTGGACCCGAAAGCGAGACTGACCCCCGGACCCGCAGTGCCGCGTGAATGAGCCGATGGCGTCAGCCAACGACAATCTCGTCCACCTCTGACACGTGCAGTGCCAGCGCAAATGCCGGCCGACCGGCAAAGAGGGCGGCGCGCTCAGCTGATGCCGTATAGGCGGGCTCGACCTCGACAAAAGGTTGGTCATGTTCGACGATCCACGTGAACTCGTTGTTGGACCGATCGAGATAGGCCGACGACACCCGAAACCCGAACTTCGAACGCACGGCCGTGAGCTCTTGGAAGAAGCTGAGCCATTGTTCGACGTGGGCAGGATCAAGCTCGTAACGACGCATCTGTGTTGGCATTGCGCAAGCGTACCGTCGCCTAGCGTGCGCTCCCCAACTCACGGATCAGCGAGCTCATGAACTCACCCTCGGCTGGCGTGCGAGGCGCGATCGAGAATTCGATGGTCGTGACGACGTCGCCAAAGCGGTCATTGATACGTGCACCGATCTGATCCCACGTTCCGACCGTCACGTAGGTGTGGAGCAACTCGTCGGTCACCAGGTCGGGGAGCTCCTCCCACCGCTGGGCCTTGGAGAGCAGCGCCGCCCGCTCGGCCAGATCATCGAATCCGTGATGGGCGAACGCCGGTCGATACGCCGGCGTCGAAAGATAGAACGAGATACGCGCCCGAGCGTCTCGGATACGAATCGCCAGCGTGGCGTCGTCTGGTGCCGTGGCAATCAGTGGTTTGTGGGCGACCTGAAACCCATCGAGACTTCGACCGGATCTCGCCGCCCCAGCTGCTGCAGCGGGCAGCATCACCTTCTTCATGTAGTCGGCCGTACAAACCGGATGAGGACGCACGCCATCGGCAACCTCACCGGCAACCTTGCAGAGTCCGGGCTTCACCGCCGCGAGATGGATCGGGATATCAGGGTGATCAAGGGGCGCGGGTACAAAGAGCGGAACGGTGAGATCGAGGTTGTAGTGGTCGCTGGCGAAACGAATCGGCTCACGATGCTGCCATGAGTGCCAGATCGACCGAACAGCACTGATGTAGTCGCGAATCCAGGGTCCGGCTGGGGACCACCCCATTCCGAAACGTCGAATCATATGTCCACGTACTTGTGTGCCGAGTCCGAGGGTATGACGCCCGTTCGAAAGTCGCTGAAGGGACCAGGCCGACATTGCCGTGACGTAAGGGCTTCGCGGGAAGGCAATCGCCACAGCCGTGCCGACCCGGAGCGTTGTGGTCGCCTGAGCAGCGAGCGCCAGGATCTGAAAGGGGTCGTCCTTGGTTTCTTCGACGACGAGGCCGGAGAAGCCGAGCTGCTCGACCTGCTTCGCTTGCTCGAATACGGTGCGAATATCGAGTGGGTTGTCTGGTTCGCGAAGGCCGGGGTCAACTTTGCCGAGCGGAAGCAGCGTCTCAACGAGCATCGTCGCAGTGTAGAAGGTGACCCTGAAGCGTCACCACACAGCGGTCGACCGTCACTCGCAAATCTGGCAGAGTAGCGATGATGACCCTTGCTTCGATCACGCCAACCGATTCCGGACTCGCAGATGCCAACGGAATCCAGCTGTACTACGAGACGTTCGGCGATCCGAAGGACCCGGCGTTGCTCTTGGTGATGGGCTTCACCGCGCAGCTCACCGGCTGGTCGGAAGAGTTCTGCGCCATGCTCGTGGAACGTGGCCGCTACGTCATTCGCTTCGACAATCGCGACTGTGGCCTCTCGACGCACTTCGACGGGGTTCGGGTGGATCTTCCTGCCGTGATCTCTGCCTGGGAGGCAGGGGAAACGCCACCCCCGATCCCGTATTCCATGAGCGACTTCGCCGACGACGCGTTCGGGCTTCTCACATTTCTCGGAATCGAATGTGCACATATCGTCGGAGCATCGATGGGTGGCATGATCGTTCAGACAATGGCGATTGAGCATCCCGAACGCGTTTTGACCATGACGTCGATCATGTCGACCACCGGCGAACGTGACTTCTACAAGTGGAACACGGAGGCTCGAACAGCCATCTCTGCGGCCCCGCCGACCGATCGCGAAGGCGCGATCGCCCATTCCGTTGCGCTGTCGAAGATACTCGGCAGCCCTCGCCACTGGGACGAGACACGCGCCATACAGCGAGCGACCACGAGTTACGACCGAGCGTTTTACCCGCAGGGTGCGGCTCGCCAGAGCGCCGCCATCCGCGGAAGCGCACACCGAGCCGCAGGACTTCGAAACCTCGAGGTCCCGACCCTCGTGATACACGGCCGAGCCGATCCTCTCATCCTGCCGATCGGCGGCGAACGAACGGCTGAGCTCGTTCCCGGAGCGAACCTCCTTCTTCTCAACGACATGGGTCATGACCTCCCGCAACCACTGTGGCCACTGATCGTCGACACGATCATCAGCCACACCACCCACTCGTGTTGACTAATGCAGATTCTTCGCGAGAGCGTTGATCCGTCAGGAGATCGCCGCTGATGGAATGCGTGAAGCGTCGATCTCCGCGGCGGTCGGTTTGCGAAACAACGCGACCATCGCGACCAGTGCGAGGAGCGCCATCACAACGGCGAACACCCACGAACGCTGGAAGCCGACCAACGGATCGTCCTTAGGTGCTGCGAGGCGCAACGCGCTCACTACGGCGATTCCCATTCCTGCGCCGATCTGTCGACCGGTCGAGTTGACGGCCGAGCCCATGCCGAAGCGGTGTGGGGGAAGGAAGGCGTTCGACGCACTCCCGAGCGTGGAGATCGTCAGGCCGACACCGAATCCGGTGAGAACAAACGCCGGAAAGAAGGTCGTCCAGTAATTCGAATCGGCGTCGACGAGGAGCCGGGTGAGCGCGACTCCAAGGGCGAACGTACCGAGCCCAATGCTGATGACGATCTTGTGGCCCCGTTGCGGTGCGGCGGCGCCGGCCGCCCCCGCGACGATGGCAGCCATCAGTGGCCCCGGTGCTGAGGCGAACCCGGACCGGGTCGGGCCGTAACCGAACACGCCCTGCAGGAAGCCGACGTTCGTGAAGAACATGGCGAAGAATCCGGCGGAGAACAGAAATGCCGAGAGGTTCGCCGCCGTGAAAAAACGAAGCCGGAACAAAGTGAGATCGACGACCGGAACCGGGTGGGTTCGGCTGCGGGCGATGAAGAAGGCAAGCAATGCCACCGAGGTCACGATCGCGGCGACGGTCCGGGCGGAGAACCAGCCCCAACTGTCGCCCTCGACGATGGTCGCGGTGAGAAGCCCGAAGCCGAATATCGCGACGATTCCGCCGAGCGGATCCGGAATCGTCGTGGCCGTCTCGTCCTTTGCTTCGCGAAGGATCCGCGAACCGACCATGAGCGCCAGTGCGCTCAACGGAACGTTGACGAAGAAGACCGATCGCCAGCCGAACTGGTCAACGAGCACACCACCGACAACCGGGCCGAACACCGCAGCGAGACCACCAACGGCACCTGAGATGCCGATC
Source organism: Acidimicrobiia bacterium (assembly GCA_031418035.1). Taxonomy (GTDB): domain Bacteria; phylum Actinomycetota; class Acidimicrobiia; order Acidimicrobiales; family JANYDT01; genus JANOYY01. The sequence continues at coordinate 1,799 of JANOWU010000194.1, read as the reverse complement.
GCCATCGACCGCTGCTCCGGCGGGAATTCGGGAAGGACAAGGGCCAGGGCCGCCGGGACGATGAACGCGCCGGCGAAGGCCTGAAGTATCCGGGCGATGATGAGCAGGGTCACCGTGCCGGAGACGGCGCAGAACACCGACGCGACAGCGAAACCGAGCACGCCGCCGAGGAAGGCACGCTTGCGGCCGAAGCGGTCACCGATTCTTCCCGCCGTGAGCAGTGCTGCCGCGAACGCGATGCTGTACGCACTGAACACCCACGTCAGCTGTCGCTGCCTGGCGACACCGAAGTCGTCCACGAGATCTCGGAACGCAACGTTGAGTATCGATGAATCGATGAATCGATGAACACCATCAAGGAGCCGATCGACGTTGTCGCGAGTACCTTCCAGCCGCGTTCCATGTTCAGACTCTCCTCAAAGATCAACACGTTACCCGGGTCGGGTCCTAGGCGAGCGCCAGCCGGGTGCCGGTCGCCAGGAGGATCGTCACCAGAGCAGGGCGCACGATGCGCGTGGCCGGTCGGGTGGACAGGCGGGCGCCGAGGTAGGCACCGGGGATACCACCGAGGGCCAGGGCGGCGGTCAGGCCGAGGGAGAAGCTGCCCAGCAGCACATGTCCCAACGCTGCGGCGCCGACGAGCGGAACGGCCTGCACCAGGTCGGTGCCGACGAGTTCCTGCGACTGCAGCGCCGGGTAGAGCAGCAGCAACGCGACGACCATCAGCGAGCCGGACCCGACCGAGGTGAGGCCCACGAGGAACCCGCCGACGACGCCGAGAAGCAGGGTCGGCAGCGGGCGCACCGGCGGCGAGCCGGCGGCGACGGGTGCCGCAGCAGCAGGACCGCGCAGCCCTCGGGCGCGGCGGTAGCGCAGGACGGCACGCACGACCATGGCCGATGCGGCGAGCAGCAGGGAGCAACCGATCGCCCGCCGAAGCGCGACGTCGCCGTGGGCCGTGAGGCGCTGGGAGACCAGCGCCCCGACGAACGCGGCCGGCACCGATGCTGCGGCGAGCCAGCGCACGAGGTCCCAACGCACCGTCCGGGCGCGGGCATGCACGGACCCGGCCACCGGCTTGATGATGAGCGACACGACGAGATCGGAGCCGACGGCCGCGCCTGCCGGCACGCCCAGTGCGAGGAGCAACGGGGTGAGCACGGCACCGCCACCCATGCCGGTCAGGCCCACGAGCGTGCCGCCGAGCAGGCCGCTGAGCACGAAACGGAGGTCAGGGACGAAAGTTGACATTGTTGATCAACTTAGTCGGAAATAGGAGGGCCGGTCGGTCGTCAATCGGCGCTTCTGGGCGACATATTGCCGAAGAGTTGGTGGAGATCTACTCGCCAGCGTGGATTTTCACGGTAGTACTTTTCTTCGTGTTCGACGGGGGTGTCGTAGCCATCGCGGAGTGGGTGCGACAGACCGGCTCGTGGTTACGCAAATCTGGTTGGTGCCACGATTTCGTAGTGGTTTTGTCTTACGTTTCGTCGTATGCTGTTGCCATGACAGTTCTCAACTTTCGAACAGACGAACGCTCCGAACGGGCCCTTGCCGAATTGATGTCAGACGGATCCACAGCTTCAGAAGCGATCCGCCAGGCCCTCGTGGACGCTGTGCGCCTCCGACGCCGAGAACAAATGCGCGCAGAGTCCCGTGAACTCATGAACGATGAAGAAGACCTCGCGGAGAGCCGACGCGTTTTGGCGGACATGGACGAAATCCGTGCGTGGTGACATTCATCGCCTTCGCGCGCCACGAGATACACGAGGACATGAACAACAAGGCGCAAGATTCGC
>JANOWU010000193.1:0-3641 GCA_031418035.1 Acidimicrobiia bacterium | reverse complement strand
GGTGGGTCCGTGGGGCGTGTCTGCGTGGGGCGGGTCAGTTCCGGCGGGTGTCGCGGAACGGGAGGTCCCGGTCGTTCGATGGTTCGCGGGGGAGTCCGAGCATGCGCTCTCCGAGGATGTTCTTCTGGATCTCGTCGGTTCCTCCGGCGATCGACTGTGCCGGAACCGATGCGAGCACTTCCGCCACGACCCCATCGGTGCGATCCTCGGGGCCACGCAACATGCCGTACGCCCCGGCGATAGCAGTATGTGCACGTAGTGATGCTCGTGCGACGTGCGAGGTGGCCAGTTTGCCGATGGAACCTTCGGCGCCCGGTGGGCGTCCGAGAAGCCGTGCCGCCTTGGCCCCTTCCGCTGTCCACTTGCTGACCGCCTGCATGCCGTGCACCTCGGCGAGTTGTTGGCGCACGAGTGGATTCGCGTTCTCTCCGGTGACCATCGCGCGTTGCTTGAGCAGGTCGGGTCGCCCGGCACGCTGGGGGTACCAGCGGTAGGTCGCGAAGTGGTCGTCGGCCTCCGCTCGGGCCTCGTCGAGGACCGCGCTCGAAGCCGGCGAGTACTTTGGTCTGCTGAGCGCTCCGAACCGCCGTTCATATGCGAGCGTAGTACTCGCCACGGCCCAGCCCTCACCGACTCCACCGATTACGAACTCGGCCGGGATTCGGGCGTCGGAGAGGAACACCTCGTTGAACGACTGGTGATAGTTCATTTGGCGAAGGGGCCGCACTTCCACGCCGGGCTGGTGCATCGGGAGCGCGAAGTAGGTGAGGCCGCGATGCTTCGGAACGTCCCAGTCGGTGCGCGCGACGAGCATGCCGAAGTCGGCGTGGTGGGCGCTGGTGTTCCAGACCTTCTGTCCGTTGACGACCCATTCGTCGCCGTCGCGAACAGCAGTCGTCGTGAGACCCGCCAGATCGGAACCGGCGCCCGGTTCGCTGAACAGCTGACACCATGTTTCCTCGCCGGTGAGGATGCGGCGCAGAAAACGCGTGCGGACGTGATCGGGTCCGTGGGTGAGAATCGTTGGTGCGGCGAGGCCGGTGCCGCCGCCCAGTGGTGTGCTGGTCATGCCCAGTTCAATCAAACGTGTGCCTACGAGATCATCTGCCCACGTAGGAAGCCCCTGGCCGCCCCACTCGGCGGGCCACGACGGTGCGGCCCAACCGGCGTCGGCCAGAGCATTGCGCCATGCCCGCAACGTCGAGGTCGGGTTCCAGTGGTCCGTGGCCCAGGTTTCGAGCTCGGCGAGCACCGATTCCGGCGTGGGTACGCTCATTTTCGCTTCCCGAGCGCCGACGCTGGGTCCCGCGTGTCCGCCGGGCGGCCGGAGTCGACCCGGTCACGGTTCTGTTCGGCCAGCCATGTGGCGGCCATGCGTTTCGGGGCACGAGTAAGCCAGGCGTCGTTGATGACTTCGGCGAGTTCGTCGCGGGTGAGTTCGCCGACGCGGCTGGTTTGCAGGAGTACGGCGGCGTAGCCGTCGAAGTGTGGCGTGGTGAAGAACGGTGTGGCGGGATCGTCGACCAAGGCCCGCTTGTCGGCTTCGGATTCGACCCAGAGCACCACCACGTCTTCGAGGCGCTTCCCGGTGATCGGGTCGAGCGCGTCGGGCCGCGGGTTGCGGAAGAACACGAACGATTTCTTGCGCACCTGATAGATCGCGTTGCCGAGTGGCCCTTCCTCGATCTCGACGCCAGGGAGGGCAAGGGCGATGTCGTGAATGTCTTGCGGTTTGGCTTTGCGTGAACGTGCCACGACAGTGGCTACTTCGCCGTTGCCTTGTAGCGGGCGATGAGCTCGCGTTTGAAGAGCTTGCCTGTTGGCAGGCGGGGGAGTTCGGTAACGAAGTCGACGCTCACCGGACACTTGAAGTGCGCCAGCCGTGAGCGGCAGTAGGCGATCAGCTCGGCCTCGAGCTCCGGACCTGCTTTCGATTCGTCGGTGGCGATCACTACCGCCTTTACCTCTTCACCGAGGTCTTCGTTGGGTACACCGATCACGGCAACGTCGGCCACGGCAGGATGCATGGTCAACTCGTTCTCGACCTCCTGGGGGTAGATGTTCACGCCGCCCGAGATGATCATGTGCGACATGCGATCGGTGAGGAACAGGTAGCCCTCGTCGTCGACGTAGCCGACGTCGCCCAACGAACTCCACCCCTGCGTGTTGAATGTCTTGGCGGTCTTGGCCGGATCGTTGTGGTATTCGAAGACCACGCCGCTGTCGAACCAGATCTGGCCGGCTTCGCCTGGCGGGAGCTCGGTGCCGTTGTCGTCGCAGATGTGGATCTTGCCGTAGAGCGGACGCCCGACGGTGCCCGGGTGGGCCAACCAGTCCTCGGGTCCGACGGCCACGAATCCATTGCCTTCGCTCCCCGCGTAGTACTCGTAGATCTTCGGTCCCCACCAGGCCATCATCCGTTGCTTCACGTCGACGGGGCATGGTGCTGCCGCGTGAACCGCGACCTTCAACGACGAGAGGTCGTACTTGTTTCGTGTTTCCTCGTCGAGCTTCAACATGCGCACGAAGTGGGTCGGCACGAACTGCGCATGGGTGATGCGATGCTTCTCCATCTGCGCGAGTGCGTTCTCGGGATCGAAGCGTTCCATCATCACCACGCATCCGCCCATGCGTTGCACGGTTGTCGACCAGCCCAGCGGCGCTGCGTGGTAGATCGGAGCGGGGCAGAGGTAGCGGGTGTCTTCCGTGAAACCATATGCGTACTGAATAAGTTGCAGAGTTGCTCCGCCGCCGGTTCCGAAGGCATCTTCGAAGAGCTGACGCTTGATGCCCTTCGGACGACCCGTCGTGCCCGAGGAGTAAAACATGATTGCGCCTTCGAGTTCGGTTTCGAGCGGCTCGGCCGGGTAGGCAGCGATCGCGTCTTCGTAGCTCTCGAATCCCGGGATCGTGCCGTCGACGCACAGCCGAATCTCGACGCCACCCATCGCCGGTTCAAGTTCCGCGGCAATAGCCGCCATTGCCGACGACGTGTACAAGGCCCGAGCACCGCAGTCGCCGAGGATGTACCCCGCCTCCTCGGGCTTGAGATGCCAGTTGATCGGGGTCAGGTGCAGCCCCGCCCGAATCGCCGCCCAGAAGATTTCGAAATAGCGGGGATGGTTCTCCATCAAGATCGCCGCATGGTCGCCCCGGTTGAGGCCGCGGGCCCGGAAGAGTTGCCCGAGGCGTTTGGAGCGTTCGTCCAGGTCACGATAGGTAACGACGACATCGCTTCCCGTCATGTGCACGGCCGGACGGTCGCCGAATCGTTCGAGGTGGTCACGTGGTTCCATGGGCCCCATATTGGTGTTTGTCACCGACTTTTTCCCAGCCCGCCCTATTCGGCCACGGGCGACCCGGTCGTGTGTAAACATCGTGCTGCAATTTCGGGGCGGTAGCTCAGTGGTTAGAGCACGGGACTCATAATCCCTTGGTCGTGGGTTCGATACCCACCCGCCCTACTTCGGCGTAATTGGAGTGCTGGTCGCTCTGGGAGCGACCCGGTCACCAAGAACGACGAGTTTGGCTCGGCGTGCCGAAGCGGACGTACTCGGTCGAGTCGTGCAGCGTTTCCGGGCCCTCGTTGGGCAGCGGTTCGAAGTGACTCAGCGCCGCGTCGACGTCGCCCTCCCAGACGT
>JANOWU010000192.1:0-13095 GCA_031418035.1 Acidimicrobiia bacterium | reverse complement strand
CCGTTGGGACCGTTCGGCTAGATGAGGTGCTCGAACTTGTCGAGCTCGGTCACCTCGCCGAGCGTTATCCTCATCAACTCTCCGGCGGTCAACAACAACGTGTGGCCCTGGCGCGTGCCCTGGCCGTCCGTCCGGAAGTGCTGCTGCTCGACGAACCGCTCTCCGCCCTCGACGCAAAAGTGCGTGGTTCGCTTCGTGACGAGATCCGACGCCTCCAAACCGAACTCGGAATCACGACCTTGTTCGTGACCCACGATCAAGAAGAGGCACTCGCCATTTCCGATCGGGTCGGCGTCATGTCCAACGGTCGTCTGGAGCAACTCGATTCGCCCCGCGAGGTGTACCGCCGACCGTCGAGCGCATTCGTCGCCCGCTTCGTCGGCTCCATGAACCAGATCCCCGCCTCGACAGTTTCTCCGACGTCGGTTCGGGTCAATTCATACGTTGTCGATGTCCCAAAGACCGTTGGCGCCATCGGGGCACCCCTGACTCTGCTTGTTCGCCCCGAAGACCTTCGACTCACTGCCGACACCGAGGCAGGCGTGGCTGGCAGCGTGGTCGTCACAACCTTCCAAGGTGCCTCGACTGTGGTGTCGGTACGGCTCAACGACATCGCAACGGTGGTGGCGGTCCACACGTCGGGTGTGGACAGTCGCGTCGCGGTCGGTGATGCAGTCCGGGTCGAGATCGACGGCACACGTGCGGTGTGCGAAGGCGTGTAGGTAGCCGCAGTGAGCGAGACCGTGCACCCGTCGGACACGCCGGACCCACCCGACACGGCGGGCACGGCGGGCACGGCGGCAACATGGTATGTGCGCAGAGCAACCGTTGAGGATGCAGCCGTGCTCGCTCGGCTGTTGCACGACTTCAACACGGAATTCGATACGCCATCACCAGGCCCGGCGGTTCTCGAACCCAGGCTCAAGACGTTGCTCGCCACACCCACCACGTTTGCACTGCTCGCCGGAACGCCGGCCGTGGCCTTTGCACTGGTGACGCTTCGCTCGAACGTCTGGTACGACGGTCCCGTGGCGCTACTCGACGAGCTGTATGTGGTGCCCGAGCTCCGTGACCGGCGCATCGGCTCGGCGATCATGTCCGAACTGCTTTCGATCGCCGAATCCACCGGCGTAGATCTCATCGAGATCAACGTCGACGAGGCCGACGTTGACACGCAGCGCTTCTATGTTCGACACGGATACTCCGGGGTTGAACCCGATACGGGAGAGCGGGCGTTCTACTTCTCTCGCGAACTGCGAGACTGACGTCGATCGCAACGACGCCCACACCGACGCCTACCTTCTCCTGGTCATCTGCACCGGCGCGCCGTCGGCCGCCAGCACCAGCCCCGCTCTTCAGTTGTCAAGGAACCATTCGCGGCGACCGCAATGCCATCACCCATCGCCGCTCTCAAATCCCACACCGCTGCTCACCGGATCGCCCTATCCGGGCGCCCTATCCGGTGTCGGGCGTGGGTTGTGATCGGGCTTTCGGTTCGACGACCCATACCCCATCGCGCCGAGCGAGACGCAAGTTGTTCACGTGCAACCACCGATGATGTGGCTCACACATCCGAGCCAACATCTCCAAGTCCGTACGGCCACCCTCATCGAACTCGATCGTGTGATGCGCCTCCGTCCGAGACCAATGCGCGTCACAACCCGGCACCACACACTTCTGATCCCGAACGATCAACGCCAAGTTCTGTATCGCCGACGCGAACCGTTTACTTCGACCGAGATTCAAGATCTCGCCACTCATGTCACGCACTGCCGCGTACAGATCACCGCGTGCGGCTGCTTCCAAAGCATCACTCAACGCGATCGGCCCCTGGCCCACGACTGCGGCGTTCAACGTTGCCGCATCAACCGTGATCACGACCGTCGGCTTCACACCACCAGACGCTTTCCCGCCGCGGATCAGCTCCATCAACGCGTCTGCCATACGCGCCGGCCACCCATCACCACCATGAGCCCCACGCGTAGGTGCACGATCAGGATGCTCGACACGCCAGTTCGCATCCGCGATCGCGGTGAGCCGGTTGCGGAACTCCTCACCATCGACCGGGGTGAACATGGCGCGAACACCGACACAGCCATGCTCGCCTCGAAAGAACGTGAGCCCACGCGCGTCGCGTTGACGTCGACGAACATCGGCCGGATCTTTCGCCAACCGGTACCGCATAACCGTGTCACGAAACTCTTCCGGTGACTGACCGACCCCAACCTCCACCAACTCATCAACAGACGGGTCATCAACCACTGGCCCCAGTAACGCGACGCGTTCCGAACACAACGCGCCTGCCGCTAACGCCGAAAGCGCGGCTGGGACAGCGTCGCATACCCGCGCCACCCGAACCCGTTCACGGGCACACCGTGTCGACACACCAACCGCCCGTGCAACCCGTGCCGCCGCATCGCGGTCGTCGCCACCATCAGCGATCACCAACGCAGCGAACGCTGCATCAACCTCGCGACGCAGCCGTTCCAACTCACGCTGACCATCAACGATCGACGCACGCGACCAACCCGCAGCCGACACCACGGCCACCGACACATCACGCCAAAGCGCTGCTCCTTCCAGAACTTCCATACCCACAATCATGGATGGGGGGTGCGACAGTTTTCAGCCTTGCCGAAAACAATTCCAGAGTTTCCCGAGACTCGTTCGAGGCATCCAATTATAATATGTACACGTCGTACCAACCATGACAAGGTGGTGTTCTAGCCTTGATGCATCGCCGACGTGTCCGAGGCGGTTCGACACCGACTCCTTGACCTCGGTGATGAGGGGCGTCGATGGCTGGCCAGTCTTGACGGCACGATTTCTACCTTGGAACAACGGTGGGGTTGCACCATCGGAGAGCCACTGGCCGGAGCGAGTATGGCCTACGTGGCCATCGCGCGCGATAGTGCGGGGCGAGAATTCGTGCTCCGCGTTTCCACTCGTGCTCCGCGAAGCTCAGACTTCGACGCGATATCTCCCCGCGTCGTCGCGCCGAATTCGCCCTGAGCCCGTCCCGCCCCAATGGGTGCCGATCACGAGCGTGTTGTCGAGATAGCGGGCGAGAAATTCTTCGCGCGTCGCTGCGGACATGACCCGATCCGTGTCGAAGTCGCTCGACAACTCGGTGCGGGCAATTTGAATTGGCGAATGGATCATGTCGCCGGTGATGACGGCCTGGATCCCAGCAGATTCGATCACTACTGAGACATGGCCGGGGGTGTGTCCGGGTGTGGGATCAAGGCGAACCTGGGGACACAACACATGGGTGCTGTCGACCAGATCGACGAGACCTGCGTCGATGACCGGTGTGACCGAATCGCCGAGGAGGTCCTCGCCGGGAGTCGCAGGTTCGCCCTGCCAGTGCTCGAGTTCACGCTTCACCATGATATAGCGAGCGTTAGGAAACGTCGGGACCCATGCGCCATCGACGAGCTTGGTGTTCCACCCGATGTGATCGACGTGGAGGTGCGTGCAGACCACGTAGTCGATGGTGTCCGGGTCGTACCCGGCGGTCACGAAGTCGTTGAGGAAGTTGGTCTGGAGACTGTTCCATCCGGCGTTGACGCGCACCTTGTCGTTGCCGACACATGTGTCGACGGCAATCCGCAGTTCACCGGTGTCGATGACCAAGCATTGCGTCTTCATGAGAAGGTAACCGTCGGCATCCACGAAGTCGGGTTGCAGCCACGCGGCCTCCCCGACGACATCGAGCACGCCTTCTCTGGTGATGCTCCGGAACAAGAACCGCGGTGATGTCTTGTCCGCCGATTCGACGACTGCCGTGACCTTCACTGACCCGACGTTCCATGAGTTCATACGTCGCAACGTAGTCTGCGCACCCGCGCAGCGTCGAGTCCATCACCGACGCTGGCACCCGGGTTTGTGACGCGGAGTCGCTTCGTTGTCGTACCCGCCCGGTAGCCTGGTTGGATCGTGATACCCGCCTCGCCGCCCGAAGCTGAAGCCGTCGTGCCATCCCTCGTCGAGGGTGTCGCCCCGGCGCGCCCGAAGCGTCGCTCACTCTTCGATGCCGCAACACCGGAGGAAGCCAAGGCGATGGCGGCCGATGGCGGCTCCGACCCCGGGCCGGTGCCTCCCCCCGAGGGGCGGCTCATCGCGAACAGCGAAGATCTGCCCGGTGTAGGCGATGTGGTTCAGCGTGCTGCGGCAATGGCGAGTCGGATGCTCGCCGATGCGCAGAACCACCGGTTCACCCGGGCCACGCCGAAGGAACTACTCGAGGGTCTGAACCCGAATCAGCGCGACGCCGTCCTTCACGAAACCGGACCGCTGCTGATCGTCGCCGGCGCCGGTTCCGGAAAAACACGTGTACTTACGAGTCGGATTGCGTACCTGATTGCGGTGGGTGGCGTCTCGCCGTTCGAGATACTCGCGATCACGTTCACGAACAAAGCCGCAGGAGAAATGCGCGAGCGCGTGGCGAAACTTGTCGGCCCTGTTGCGGAGAAGATGTGGGTCTCGACGTTTCACTCCGCGTGCGTACGAATTCTGCGCCGCGACGCGCACCGCCTCGGCTATGGGCAGAGCTTCACGATTTACGATCAGTCCGACGCCGTGCGTCTTGTGCAATACATCGTGCGCGACCTCAACATCGACCCGAAGAAGTTCTCACCACGCGCGGTACAGGCCACGATCAGCGCAGCAAAGAACGATCTGGTCGACGCGAAGCAGTACTGCGAGCGAGCGTCGAACATCTACGAGCGGCGGATCGGCGAGATCTACACCGAATACCAGAGTCGTTTGCTGGCCGCAAGCGCCATGGACTTCGACGATCTCCTCACCCAAACGGTGCGCCTGTTGCACACCGAACCCGAGGTGCTCCATCACTACCAGCGTCGCTTCAAGCATGTGCTGGTCGACGAGTACCAAGACACGAACCGTGCCCAGAACGAGATCGTGTTGATGCTCGGCGCCGCCCATCAAAACGTCACGGTGGTGGGCGATGGGGATCAGTCGATCTATCGGTTCCGCGGCGCGGATATGCGCAACATCTTGGAGTTCGAAACGGCGTTTCCGAACACCACCATGGTCGTGCTGAACCAGAACTACCGGTCCACGCAAACCATTCTGACTGCGGCGAACGCCGTGATCTCGAACAACGAGTCACGCAAGCCCAAGGATCTGTGGACCGATCAGGGCGACGGTCTCCCGATCACTCGCTACCACGCCGAGGATGAGCGCGATGAGGCCGGGTGGATCGTGCGAGAGATGGCACGCCTGCACTCCACCGACAACATGAAGTGGGGTGACATGGCGGTGTTCTACCGCACCAACGCTTCGAGCCGCGTCATCGAAGAGCACCTGGCCCGCGTCGGTGTCCCGTACAAAGTGGTGGGCGGAACGAAGTTCTACGATCGACGCGAGGTGAAAGACGTCGTCGGATACCTACGTGTACTTGTTAATCCCGCCGACGAGGTTTCGATCAAGCGGGTCATCAACACTCCCAAGCGCGGGGTCGGCGACACCAGCATCGGGCGCATCGACGCGTGGGCGCGTCGAAATGGTCGGTCCTTCGCCGAGGCGCTCGAACATGCCGAAGAGGCGGGCCTCAACGGAAAGGCGCTCGCGGGCACCAAGAAATTTCTGGTGTTGATGGAGGAACTGCGCGCTGTTGAAGGCGGTCCTGGCGCCACGGTTGCCGCGGTGCTGGAGAAGACGGGCTACGTCGAAGACCTTGAATCCGAGAACACGATCGAGTCGCAGGGTCGCATCGAAAACCTTTCCGAGTTGGTCGGGCAGGCGAAGGAGTTCGAAACGATCGAGAGCTTCCTCGAAACGGTATCCCTGGTCGCTGATGCCGACGAGGTTCCTGAGGGCGGCGATGATTCCCAGGTCATCTTGATGACGCTCCATACCGCGAAGGGGCTCGAGTTTCCGATCGTGTTTCTGACCGGCCTCGAAGACGGCGTGTTCCCGCACATCCGGTCACTCGGGGAGCCGGAGGAACTCGAAGAGGAGCGTCGCCTCGCCTATGTGGGTATCACCCGGGCACGGCAGCGTCTGTACATGACCCATGCGTGGTGTCGGAGCTTGTTCGGGTCCACGCAGTACAACCCGGTCAGCCGGTTCTTGAACGAGATTCCCGTCGAGTTGGTGGCGAATGTCGGGGAGGTCCGACGCGCCAGCAGCGGTCCGTCGTGGTCGGGGGGTTCCTTCGGCGACGGCGGCTATGAAACGAGCGGTCGATCGTGGGGTGCACGGCGGCGGGCGCAGGGCCAGGCCGACGATGGGAACCCCGGGGGTCGTGTGTTCGGTTCGCGCGCCGACGCGCACAAAGACGACGTCGTGGAGGCCGCCATTCGGTCTGCGGCGTCACCAGTTGCGACCACCGGTGCCGAGTCGATGGGGTTGGGCGTGGCCGATGAAATCGTGCACACCCGCTACGGCGAAGGCACGATCATCGAGATCCTCGGATCAGGCGACAAGACCGAAGCGATCGTTCGTTTTCCAAGCTTTGGCGAGAAGCGATTCCTCCTCGCGTTCACGCCGCTCAAGAAGAAGTAGAACGCGCAATCAGCGCGCTTACTGTTTGCGGGTGGCCGGTTTGGTAGTTGGTCCGACGCCGACTCGCGGCATTGCTCCCCACGTCTGTTTTCCCCACAGCGATCGAACCCGCCAGACCACGGTCATCTGGCGATAGCCGAACTGGGCGAGAAACGCCCACATCACGAGAAGTGCGGTGTTGCGCGCCCCTTTGTAGACGTCGAGATAGCGCGCACCGGTCCACACGCCCGAAACCGCAATGAAGAGTCCGAGGGTCTGCGCGGCGAGGAAGGTGGCGAAGACAGCGTCGAAACGCAGCATACCGAAGAGTGCCATGAACACCAGAAGCCCGTATCCGAACGCCTCGATGAGAACCGAAACCCACTCGAACGCCCACATCTGCACCATGCCGAGCATGCCGAAAGAGCCGTAGCGAGGGTTGCCGATCGTGACGCGATGACGTTGGAGGACGTCGCGCAAACCGCGGTGCCACCGGATACGTTGACGGCGCAGGACCGTATGGGTGCTCGGGAACTCGGTCCACACGACCGCTTCGGGGACCTGAATGATGCGGTAGTCCTCACCGGCTTCGAGAAACGTTCGGTTGATCTTCACGACCACGTCGAGATCTTCACCGAGGCTGGGGTGCATGAAACCGTTGACTCGGATCAGCACATCGCGACGGAAGATGCCGAATCCTCCCGACACAATCGGAAGTGCACGTACGACCGCCATGCCGGGTCTGCTGACCACGAACGCGCTGAGGTACTCGACGGTTTGAAACCCCACCCACGGGTTCGTCGAAACCCGGGCGTCGACGACCTGAAGATCTTCCAGCACGCAGCCGTTGGTGGGGAGAAGGCTCACCCCGACGGCGACGACGTTCCCCGGTTCGTGCGTCACCTGGGTCATGCAGCGAAGCAACGTGTCTTTGCCGACGAGCTCGTCGGCGTCCATGACAACGACCCATTCCTTGCTGGCGAAGTTGATCCCGCAGTTGATGGCGTCGGCCTTGGCGCCGGCGGGCAACTTGTCGAGCAGCAGGAGCCGATCATCGAGCGGGGATCGGTACACGTCTTTGATCGCCGCGGAGTGAATCGGGCCGTTCACGCGAGCGCCCTTCATCGGAACCATGTTGTACGCATCGACCAACACCTCTACCATTCGGTCCTTTGACCCGTCGTTCACGACGATGACCTGCAGGTCGGGATAGTCGAGGCTCAGCGCCGAGCCGACGGCAGCAACGATCGTCACTTCCTCGTTGTACCCGGGAAGGATCATGGTGACGCCAGGAAGGTTTGTGCGCTTACGAGTGTATTCGAGCGGGTCGCGCCGCATCGACGCTCGCGGAGATCGCAGCAGCTTGGTGCTGAGCAGACCCCAGAGCAACATGGACCCGTAGTGGGCGAGACCGAAGCCTGCACACACGAACATGATCGCGTTCAGGATCGGGCGAACGCTCATCGCTGCTTCCGAACGCTTCGGTGTCGATTCATCGCACGGACGAAACCAATTCGACATCGAGCGGCGAGTTCGTCGCGGCCGTCTTCTGAAAGCGGGACAACCTCGGAAGTGCACTGGCCGGACGGTGCACGACCGCCTCGGGCACGCTGGGCGCAGGCGATGTCTTCACGACTCGCTGCGCGGGTGTTTTGGTCGCAGTCTTCGCGTCAACCTTCGGGTCCGACCTCGGCTGCTTCGATGCCGCGGCGGCCCGTGACTTCGTGACTCGCTTCGATGTTGCTGATGGTGCTGCAGATTTCGATGCGGATCCAACCGTTGCCTTCGACGTGCGCGCCGAGGCGGTAGACGCGGCCGAAGACGACGCCGAAGACGAGGCCGAAGACGAGGCCGAAGACGATCCGGTCAGCGCCCGAGCCGGTTGTGCCGACGTTGCCGGTGGAGCCTTGGTCGACGGCCGAGCCGGTTTCGTCGGTTTCGGGGCAGCGCCCTTGGCCAATGTCGGAGCAGCTGCCGGGGCCGAGACCGCCCGTGTTTGCTTCTCCGTACCCGTTGCTGCAGTGGCCGTCTTTCGGGGGACCTTCGGTGTTCGGCCAGTGGCGGCGGCTCGCTTCGCAGCGACAGCCTTTTTCGCAGCGGCCGCCTTCTGAGCTGGCTTCTTCGCGGCTTTCGCTCGCACGTGTTCGACAACCTCGGCCTCTCCCAACGATCGTGCGCCGGGCAACGCTTCGATTCTGGCGAGGGTCACCGCCTGTGGCGGGGAAGGGATGAGTCGATCGACTCCGGGCAGTGGCGTTGTGTCGAATGATGGGCGCGTCGGAGGCAATGGCACCACCCGCGTCGTGAGGTCGACGATACGCGGTTCGTCTTCCGACAGAGAACCTGGACCCGCCACGGGTTCGACGGCGGGGAGTTGCGCTGACTGCTCCGCCTGCCACAGCGACACGTGAGCGGCCTCGACCGCTTTCGCATCGGTGCCTTCGGTTGCCCGCAGCAGCAGGTCACGGCCGCTGGCCATACCGGCCAACGCAGCACCAGCGGCGAAACGGACGAGGCGCGACTCGTCACCCAACATGGCGGCAAGATCCATCGAATATGACGGGCTTGCGCTTTGCCCGATCGCGCGAACCGCGGTGAGTCGAATGAGTTCATTGCTGTCGCCCAGTAACCCGGCGAGCGCTTTGATGGCGTCGGGCGTGCCTGACTCACGTAAGGCCTCGGCCGCGCTCGACCGCACATCATCGTCCTCAGCATCGAGCGCACCGATCATCACGCGTTCGGCTCCCGCGATGTGTCCGTTCGAAAGGAGGCGCAGCAGTGCGGGCGTCGCTGCCCATTCGTTCGCGCGCTGCACTACGGCCTCGGAGCCGGAGAAGGCGCCGTCCTCCCTCGAGACGATGTCGGCAAGCAGATCCGCTGCCCAGACCCCATCTCGCTCGACGAGTCCCAGAAGCACACCAACGGCATGATCAGGATCAACAACGGCAAGGGCTCGACACGCTGCAACACGAACTTCGGGCTCATCGTCGCTTGTCGCGAGCGCGACTGCACCACGGCAGGCTCGTAAACGAAGTGCACCTACGATTTCTGCTCCGGCGCAGCGTCGACCGGCATCGGAATGGGCAAGTTCGCGTGAAACCCACGAGCGAATTTCCTCGACCATCTCGGTTCGTCCGCGTAACGACTCCGGCACGCGTGCATCGACGCGGGCAAGGTTGGCAAGCGCCTCGATGGCAATGCGCTGACTGGACGGACGCGAGAGCGCTCGGAGAACAATCCCTGCGCTTTCTTCGTCGCCCGAACAAAAGGCAGAGGCTGCGTCGGTGATCGTGGTCCAGTCTTCGGCCTGACGACTACTGGACGCGTTCGCTCGCCACTGTGTGAAGATCGCTCGACCACCCGTAGCGAGGGCGAGCGTTGCGAAACCTCCGGCGGCGCTCCATGCAATGTAGAGACCGTCGGGGAGCAGAGACATACAGACGAACTATCGGTTCGCGCAAATGCGTCCTTGAGTGAAAGCTCATTCGTGCAGGCGTCACCGGTGGTCGCGGGAGGTCCCGTTTCTGTACGACGACTCACTTCAGGGTCCGGACCTACGAATCCCGGGGAACGTCAGCGGATCGGGCGACGCACACGGCGATACAGCCGACGCCCGAGCACCCAGAGGGCTAAGGCACCCAGGGCCATGCTTCCGCCGACCGCGATACCCAGGAACGGGCTCTTCGTCGGCTTCACCTTTTCGTCGCCGGCGCTCGGAAGGGGAACTGCGGTGCTGGCCCGCAGCCGGGCTGACTTCGTTTGACCGTCGGAGAGCACGTAGACGTCGCCGGTGAGCCTGGTCCATCCACCGGGCAGCGTGCGAATGCTGGCCGCATGCTTCACCAGGTCAGTGGCATTGCTCGACGTTGCCAGCAACAGCTGATCGACCGCATTGGTCTCGAAGGCTTCCAATGCCGTGACCGGTTGCGACTTGTCTCGTCCGATCACGCCTTCGTTGTCCGACTCGATGATGAGCGGTCCGGGAACGAGCGGCGGTGACAGGGCTTTGACCTGTGCGGAGGTTCCTCCCACGAGGAGCGATGGAACCTTCGGTGCTCCCTTGGGCCAATCGACCACCGTGGGGTTCAATACCGGCTGTGCGTGCTCTTGAAGGCTGGCCAGGAGCGAGCTGGCGGCGGCGAGGTACGTCACGTCCATGGGGCTGAGCGACACGTCGAAGCCGCCGTGGAATGCCTGCGGGAAGCGGTCGAATCCCGCCGCCACGGCAACGCCCGCTTCGTTGGAGATGACCGAGTTGGCATCGAGCTCCAAACGAATGAGTGCACCGGGGAGACAGTTGCGATTCAGTGAACCCGAGTCGAGCACGGCGTCACTCTCCACGACGATCTCGTTCTCGCGTCGCATGACCTGAGGCTCGATCGCTCCGGAGAGCGTGAAGCCATCGCCGAGGGCAACGTCGGCACTCGCGAGCGGACGCCCATTTGCCGACAGCCGCACGGTTGCCTTCCGTGCCGGGCCAGAGATCGCAATCACCCGGCCGCTAATTCGCATCGTCATGCGAACGCCCGGACCTCCCACGTCGCTCTGTCGAGCGGTGAAGATGACCTTCGCCCGGTTGACGCCCTGGGCACTCAGCTGTCGTTTCAGCTGATCGAGTGTCACCCGGAACTGTTTCGAACGTTTTGTCTGCTTCGGTTCCTTGAACTTCTTCGTGAACTCCACGGCGCTGCTGAACGACGTCGTAAACGCCGGTGACCCAATGAAATCCGCCAACCGAGCGAAGGTCGGACCGGCGCCAGCGAGCTCCAGTACCGTGTCGGTCTTCGTGGCCAGCCGCAGCGTGTTCGTCTGGGACTTCACGATCCGAAAATGACGCGTGAACGGCTCGACGGGCAGGTCTTTGCTCGTCGATGCGGAACGAACAACGACATCAACGGGTTGGTCCGCGTACCGAGCGACGAGGCTCGACGTGAGCCGAAGGACTCCCTCTGCGACGTCGTTGTCGAAGGGCTCCGGTACGTCGATGACCACCCGGTCGAGGATCGGCGGAAGGAACTCTGCCACCGTCTTCGAAGGCATCGGCTCGCCGGCCAGTACCAACACCAGATCGCTGATCTGGGCAGGTTCTGCGATGATACGTGGACATTCGGTATTCAAGTCGGTGGTCTTCAGCTCGAACGCACCATTCAAGGTTGTTGCGGTCTTGGCTGGTGCGCGGAGGCCATCGAGGTTGAACGAGAACGGTGTCGCCTTTCGGACGGTCGAACTCAGGGAAAACTCACGTATACCTATCTTTACGGAAACGGTCGACTCGGCAAGCTCCGCCCGAGGGTCGAACGTGCCGCGCAACTCAACTGGGCGTAGACCGGCCGGTATCGGCAGGTCGATCTCGACGGCGTCGGACGACGAGTTGAGCGTCAACGACGGTGGGGCACCGGCTCGGACCAGCGGCACAACCCAGTTCCCCCGGTAATCCTTCGTGATCGGCGCCTGTGAGGCCGTCACGACGGGACGGGTCGGCGGCAACTGCCCGGGGAGCGTCGTCACCGTCTCGGCATCTCCTACGCCGCCTTCGATGCTCTCGTTCCCGCGGTCGTTCGCGCTGTCCGCAATGTTCGCAATGTTCGCATTGTCGTTCGACGAGTGCGCAGGCACAGCGATGCCAAGAAGCATGACAATGGCCAGGCCAGCGCCGGAAGCAACGGATCGCGACCGGCGCGTGAAGAACTGTGGGGAAGTTCGCATGTGGCGTCCATTCTGGCAGCCGGTGCTGGGAAATCGGTGGTTCATCGTCGGCGGTCAGCGTCGATCAACGAGAGATCTCCGACGCTCGGATAGGGTCCCTGCGGTGTTAACGTCGGTCAATATCGCGTTCGGCCTACTCGCTGCCGTCATCGTTGGACTCTCCAAAACGGCGGTGCCGGGCGGAGGTCTCCTCGCCACGCCGGTGATCGCGACCGTGGTCAGCGGACGGCTCATCGCCGGCACGATCATTCCCGTGCTCCTCGTGGGCGATGTCCTCGCGGTGTACCTCGTCGGGCGCTCGGTGCGACGCGACGTGCTTCGTCCACTCGTGCCCCCCGTCGCCGCCGGATTCGTCTTCGGCACACTGTTCTACGTGTTCGTAGGGTCTGGAGGTCGGGTACTCGATGTGATGATCGGTGCGACGATCGTCCTCATGGTGCTCCTGCAGATGCACCGCCTGATTCGCAAGGCACCTCCCGTTCACCCCACACCTGCGCTCACGGGAACCGTCGGGATGGTCGGGGGCTTCACCACCTTCGTTTCGAACGCCGCCGGGCCAGTCATGAACACCTACTTCACGGGCATCGGGTTACCCAAGGAACACCTCATCTCGACGTCGGCCTGGTTCTACCTCGCCGTGAACAGTGCCAAGATTCCGGCCTACCTCGCCATCGGGGCGTGGAGTGCCGGAGGGCCGTTCTTCACGGCAGAAACGCTGCGCTTTGACCTCGTGATTGCGCCCGCGGTCGGTGTCGGGGTGGCGGCGGGCCGCTGGCTCCTGCCTCGGTTCTCCCAAAAGGTATTCACACATATCGTGTTGGTTCTCGCAGCGGCGGCGTCGGTGAAGTTGCTGCTGGGGCTGTGATGCTCGACGCGCGC
>JANOWU010000191.1:0-14799 GCA_031418035.1 Acidimicrobiia bacterium | reverse complement strand
AGGAGATCGCTCTTTGACAATGTTCACGAGGCTCCTCAAAATCCCCTGTCACTTGCTGACTTTACAGGTTCTGGCAGAGTCTTGCGATCTCGAAACTGTAAGACGTGCACAAAGCAACAAGTCGTGGTGCCGGGAAGACCCCAGGCTTCAATCTGTTAATCGGGCACACAACACCAAGGGTGACCGAGCACAGCCAGAACCCACAGCCAGATTCTCATCCCGTCGTGGTCCCGGACAAATCCGGGGTGGTGCCTGCTAAAGAACGAGACGTATCGCCGCGAAACCCAGTAGGAAGGACACGTGCGGCGTGTCGCGACTGAAATCGCATGATGATCAGCGGAACTTGTTGACGAGGCTGTCGACCGTTACCGCTTCGACGCGTTCGCTCGTTTGCGCGACCTTAACGATCGACACGCAACTTTACGCGCCGCTCGAGATAGTTGCTTCATGCACCGCCCGTGCCATCGACCATATCTGGTCGGGCTCCCCCTCCACAGTGGTCCAGAGTGCGCCAGCCTCGTAGTCAGTCCAGACGACGATGACCGCAATGGCCTGTTCGATGTGGCGCTAGTGGTCTCCTTCGACGCCCAACGGGCTCGGGAGACACTGGATTTCGACGATCGTCTGCTTTCCTCCGCTCGCATTACCGAGTTCAGGTTCTAGGGCCGTCGTCTCCGACTCTCAGCCAGCTTTCGCCAGCATCCCTAGCAGTTCGTTTTTGGACAACATGGTTCAGCACATGTGCGACGAAGGACCTTCGCGACCGTAGAAACTAATTGCGATGGCCTGTTGCTGACCTGCAGCGACCTCGCACAGGTTGCAACGAATTCGTGGTCCGGAACGGCCAATCGAGCAGCGCTCTCAAATGACTTTCATACACCGATACGGCGGTCGTCCCCCTGTTCCCAAATCCGGGGCCGAGATCCACAGTGTTGATGCGGGGCGTACCCGAGACGACATCAAAGTTCACGCCGACGATGCCAACGGCATCGATTCCGTTGGCGATTGAAGCAGCAATTTCCACGGCCCGTCTGTGGAGGTCAAATGGCATCCGAATCGCCAACGACTTCGAGGCTTTCGCCGGGTACGCCAGCCAGTAACCCGAGGGACTCCGGGTGATCACAACGTCCAATGAATTTGCCGACCGAAAGGTAGCCGACGCACCAGATGCGGCGGCGGATGCGCTTACGCCTTCGGGCCCTGCCGCACTTACGTCGAATCCAGACTCACCGAGTACGCGCCGGGTCATAACTGGATCACGGCTGAGTTCGACGGCTCGGAGGTTCGGACGAAGGGCTATTCCTGACGAGGCGAATACCTCGAGTCCACTCGTCGGCGGACCAGTTCCTTCGATCGTCACCACATCGCAACCTCCGGCAAACTCGATCAATACACGGTTGTCGTGTGGATGCGGACCACGCAACGGTCGCAGGTGGACATCGAGCCGACGAGCCGCCTGCCGCAATCCACATGAAAGCCCGGCTTCACCAACAATGACGCCGACCGAAGCAGCAAAGCGCTTGGTTTTGCTCGGCGGCTCACATCGGCTCATTGCGAACTCGCCGACGTTTCGCGAGTGAGCCAACCGCTCGACGTCCAGTGCTCGACGCCTCCAGTCATGGAGTCGATGCGAAACAGCAGGATCCAATCGTTGGCGATTAGATCACGGACCACTTCATGCTCTGCGATGACCATTTCGATTCCGTCGCGGGGCGCCTCGATGAATACAGAGAGACGCAACGGGATATGGCGAAGCTCATGCCCATCGTGAAGGGACTGCATCGCCAGCCCGATTCGAAGATCGCCACCGTTTCCTTCGAATACACCGATACGTCCCCCGACGACATTGTGGAGAACCTTGTTACCGCTTCCGTAGCGGCGGTTGTCCACCGTCGATGCGTAGTACTGCATGTTGATCCAGTTCGTTACAACCATCGGAGCAGTCATGATGTTTGTGAGGGTCGCGAAGTCCGTATCGCTACGCCAGTCGTAGTCGTGGAGGAACGAACGACCCGCAAGGTTCATATGGCGAGTGCGAGATCGTGGTCCGACGATGAATGCGGCATTGCCGGTAAGGCCCCACTCGGGGCGGACCTGCGACCAGTCATTGGCCCGCTCACGGAGAATCCGCTTGATGCTCTCGGGCTCATGGTTCAGGGACTCGAGCCCGAGCGACGGGGCACGTTCGGCCCGGGCGAGACTTCCTGCTTGTGCCAGCCAGTCTTCAAGTTCGTCGATCGAACTTCGTTTCTCAACCGGGGCAAGATCAGTATCGAAAAGCCGTACTTCGTCGGTCGTCGTGTTGTGAAGGCCGGCTAGAAACCACGTGGATTCGGGAATCTCGATGCCGAGCGCCATGAGCTGGGTCCGGACGGAGTTCGAGTTGAGAAGATCGGCGAGGACGCGAGCGTTAACTTCGCCCGTCTGCCCACCGCACGCACCACAGTCGAGACCGGCCGCCTGCGGGTTGTTCGCGCTCTGCCCTCCGTGGCCGCACAACAGGACCAAAGGTGCGAAGCCATCGACGAGACCCATCGACTTCAGCACTCGTTGGGCAACATCAGCAGAAGCGGCAGGGTCGTCGTGAACGAGTCCGAGATGTGGGCGCACATCCTCAAGCGATGCCAGCGCCACGCCCTCGTGCTCCCATTTGGCCGGACTCTTTGCGTTTGGGACGCTGTCCTTTACGAGCTTGGGCCCATAGAGCAGACCCATTGACTCGACGAAGCTGAAGACTGACGATGGCATCGACCGGAACGCGTCCCAACGCTGCTTGCCCCCAAGCACTCGGTCTCGATCGGCGACCAAAGCATCGGTGTTGGAACCCGACGTCGTTTCGGTGACGTTTAACACCGGTGCCAACAATCCGGGCAGCTGCGGGCGCGTCATGGAACTGGCGATCGGCGTATAGGAGATGGCCAGACCGAAGAAGCCGGCGAATCCACGGGTGTGCGCGTCGGGTCTCACCGACTCGAATGCCCTGCGAAAAACCTCCGATCGAACGTCGATACAAAACACGGCTTGAACCGAGGGTTCTTCCGTGACGTTCGGAATCGATTCACTAAGTTCACTGATGATTGAGTCTTGGTAGGACCTTTCAACAGCGCTTTGCAGGAGCCAGTCGAGCCTTTGGTTCGTGGCGATCGAGGCAGACAGACCGTCGAAGGCCATCCATGACTGGGCCCATTCGCCCCACCCGATCGGTGCCTTGATTGAATCGGTATCGGCTTGGAGCAGCCAGTCCCATGCCAGCCGGACGGCGAGGAGTTCGACGATCTCGTTGTCGTCGGAACCAGCCAATCGAGCTTGCCATCGGACATAGCTGCACCATGCCGCCCACCCGTTGACTGAGATCAGCAGGCCAGTCAGATACGCGTCGCATCCGACTTCCGGGATATTCATCTCGCGGAGCATGTGAGCAATGGCGTCCTGCGGCTGCGCGGGAAGACTTGCGAGCTGCTGGCGGGCCCAGGTTCGCCCCTTGCGCCATACAACGCCGTGAATCGCAGACTCCTGCAACCGCCACTGAGAGAACAAACCACCACCGTCAGACTGGTGCCACGACGCCTGCCATTCATCGAAGTAGGACGCGCAGTGCTGGCTTATCTCGTGGATGACGGCATCAGTCCAGGTTTGTCCGGGACGCGGTTCGTCGGTGAGGTCGCGCACATCGGTCACGAGAGCCATTCGTGAACCGATCGCCTCTGACGGCTCGGCGCTGCCAAGCAGATCGAGGGCCTGTTCGACGAGCGGCACATTCCCAACCTCGACAGCAGCAGCACGAAGCTGCGCTTGCGTGAATCGCCCCGCGACCCACTGTTCGCGATACCAGGAGCGGGGCATGGTGAGCGCCGTTCCACGAAGTGCGCCGAGCGCACCACCCGCATCGAGGGCCGACGACGAACGCCAACCCCAGTAGGGATTCACGGCAATGAACTGGTCGAGGGGCCAGGTCGGAGCGACCCGATCGCACGCCTTCGCGATGTGGTCGCCGAGGTGAGCCGCTGGACTCATATCAAGCCCCCGTCAAGGACTGAGGGCTTCGCCGTGGCCGACGAGAAGGGAGCAGTTTTCGATCGGCCCGGAGCCACACCGGCAATGGGAAACAATGTGGACGTTCGCAGCGGAAGCGTCGACGCAGCGACCTCGACCGCCGGTGGTGGCCAAATCCGAAACGCACGCCTGGTGAAGGCTTCGTCTAGGAATAGACCTCCGTAGAACCATGGATAGAGCCGACGCAGGAATGAGTTGTTCGGCGACATTGCGCAGAGGACCTGAACAACGAACAACACGGTGAAGCCAAGTACGACGCCGATGAGCAATGCGACCGGTGGCGTGGAACCATGGGGCACCAACTCTGCGGCAAGGGCGTGTAGTCCGAAGTACACGAAAGGCACCGCGATGGCTGTCCCAAACGATGAGGGCCGGATGCGGCCACGGTGGTTCGATTTGGCGAGGAGCGGCACGATCGACACGGCAACGATGCCTGTCATGACCCACAGCGTTGCCGACGGTCCACCAACGGACGCAAGTCGGCTCCATGCCCAACCCGCAGCGATGGTCGCGACCGCTGCAAACCCAAGGCCGGCCATGATGTTCGCAGTTGTTGGCGACGGCGGTTTCGAGAGCAACTGTTTGCGTTGCGTTTTGCGCACGACACCGCCGGCACCGAGAAACGCGTGGGCTTTGTAGAGCGAGTGGGCAACGAGGTGGAGCAACGCCATCTCCCAGAGCCCGAGACCGCACTGCATCAGCATGAAGCCCATCTGCGCACACGTTGACCAGGCAAGGAAGACCTTGACGCTGATTCGCGTCGTCATGACGACGGCCGCAACGACTGCCGTAAGCGTGCCTACGATCACGAGCAGCGCCCGCGTCTCGATCGAACGGTCAACAACGGCGGAAAAGCGCAGCAGTACAAAGCCTCCAAGGTTCACAATCCCGGCATGGAGCAACGCCGAAACCGGTGTCGGAGCCTCCATCACCTGAATCAGCCACCCGTGAAAAGGTAACTGTGCACATTTGAGCAATGCAGCGAGGGCGACGAACACGATCGCCACACGAACGCCGGGTCCCGTGGCCACATTCGACGAGACCTTTTCGGCGATCTCATCGATCCGAAGGGTCTTTACGCTTGTCGCGAAAGCGACGACTGCACCAATCATGCACACATCAGCGACGCGAGCGAGGATGAACTTCTTGTGTGCGACGGCCATTGCCACGGGCCGGTCACGGTAGAACGTGAGCAGGCCGTGGAGCAACAGACTCGTTGCCGACCATGCGAGGGCCAACGCGATGAGATGGTTCGCGATGACAACCACGACCACGGTGGATAGTGTCGTCAGGAGTCGACCGATGTATTGACGCTCATGTGGATCGCCCGAGAGGTACGCCTCTGAGTAGCGAACGATCACCCATCCGATGAAGGTCACGAGCACCAGCATCGTGACGCCCACCGTGTCGGATCGCAGCCACATGTTCGCTCGCTCTCCGATCGCCACACGAGCAACTGCCGAGCCCGCGCCGAGCACCAAAAGAGCCGTTGAGGTGATGCGAGCGAGAGTCCAAGCGCCGCGCATGTCGGCGGCTCGTTGGCTCGTTACTGCGCCAACCAGAGCGAGCGCAGCCGGCGCAAGCAACAACCCCACCAGCCACGCTGGTGGTGCCACAGCGACGGAGGAAGTTACGGCGGCGGTGGAAGCGGAGAAGACGGTAAGCACTGCGATGAACCCCCTTGGAACAGCGAACACCTCATACGCTGACGGTCCAAGACCGTTCCGTCCAATACACATATTGTCAACTATTGTTCACATAAACAGAACATTTGAAGAAACGATGTCAGAACTCAACTTCCACCATCTCCGATACTTTTGGGCCGTCGCGAAGGAGGGCAACCTCACCCGCGCCGCCCACCAACTCCACGTGTCCCAGTCGGCTCTCTCCAGCCAGATCAAACAGGTCGAAGAACAACTGGGCCAGCCGTTGTTCCAGCGAACGGGGCGCACCCTCACGTTGACCGAAGCCGGCCAGTTGGCGTTTGCGCATGCCGAAACGATCTTCACGACGGGCAACGAGTTGGTTGCCCTGCTACGCGACGGTCGACGCGAAGAGCGTCAGGTTCTGCGCATCGGTGCGGTTGCAACGGTATCGCGCAACTTCCAGGAGAATTTTATTCGACCGGTCCTCGACCGACCCGACGTGGAGCTCGCCCTTGTGTCTGGAAGTCTCCCGGAGCTGCTGGCGCGGTTGCGCATCCACTCACTCGACCTCATCTTGTCGAACCAGCGAGTGCACTCGAGTGCTACCGACCCGTGGCGATGCCGCCGCATCGCGCGGCAGGCCGTAAGTCTGGTGGGTCGACCGCGACCCGACGCGCCGTTTCGCTATCCCGAAGACCTCGCCAAGCTCCCGTTACTTCTTCCGGGTCGCGACAACGACATCCGAGCAAGCTTCGATCTGTTTTGTGATCAGCTCGGCATTCGCTACCGCGTCCGGGCCGAAGTCGACGACATGGCCCTCCTGCGTCTCCTCGCTCGAGACTCCGACAGCATCGCCCTTCTTCCCTCCGTCGTGGTCCAGGACGAATTGACGAGTGGCCGTTTGGTCGAGCACGCGATCGTCCCTGACCTCTACGAGAACTTCTACGGCATCACGGTCCAACGCAGCTATGCGCCCCCGTTGATTCGCTCGTTACTCGCTCGTCCTGAACAAGAAATCCTCCAGCCACCCGTGGTGCCGAAATGAGCAGTCCGTAAAGGCGTTCGACGTTGGTCGTTCTGGGCCCGACGTTGGTCTCTAGAAACGCAAGCCAAGTCCTTCGGCAATCGAGTTGCGCTGTACTTCGTCGGCTCCACCGGGAATGCGGAAGTTGCGTGCCAACTGGAACAACTTGTTGATCTCGGTGTCTCGCATGACCCCTGCTGCGCCGTGGATCTGCAGTGCCCGGTCGGCGATCCGATAGAAGCACTCGTCGTTCGTCAGTTTCACTGCCGAAATCTTCCGAATCTCTTCGCGTGGGCGCGGCGTCTTCCACCACGGTCCCGGATGGTCAAGTTCTCTCGCCACGGCCAACGACAGCGAACGGGCCATCATCCAATCGGCATAGCTGTCGGCGACCATCCAGGCGATGCCCTGGTTGGCGCCCAACGGCTTCCCGCCGATGACTCGGGACTTTGCTCGCTCGGACATGCGATGGATGAGCAGTTGTCCCCACCCCGAGCACATGCCACCGCGCCGCATCCTGGTCCAGTTGATCGAAGCCATTGCTATGTCGAAGGCACCGCCCACCTCTCCCATCACCGAGTCGGCAGGAAGCACGAGGTCGTCGAACATCACCTCGCCGGTGATGCCGTCGTTAAACATCGTTTGATACACCTTGCCGCTGGAGAAGCCACGGTCGCGTGCTTCGTGGGTGTCGAACTGAAAGTAGGTGAAGCTCTTTCGACCGTTCCCGGGATGGGTGACGGCAAGTACCTGAGCGACGTCGGCTTCGAAGGCGTTCGTGATGTACGCCTTGTGTCCGTTGAGGACCCAGTCGCCATTCTTTTGCACGGCGTTGGTCTTCATGTCGAAGAGATTCGAACCGGCCCCCGGTTCGGTGATCGCATGAAACGCCGTCTTCTCGCCTTTCACCAGCGGACGCGTGAACTGGTCACGATGGTGTTCTCCGGCGAATATGACGCGCGGCGTTGCTCCTTCACTCCACGACAGCAATGCCGGGTTCAACCGCAAGCCGTAGCTGTACACACGCTCTTCGATCCACAGCATGTCTTCGCGGTCGAACCCCCGTCCGCCCACTCGCTCGGGCAGAAAGGCTCCGTAGAGGCCCGCCTTTCCTGATTCGCGCATGATGTGGCGACGCGCTTCCCAGATTTCGGGATGAAGGCGGCCGTCGTCGGCGAGGTATGCGTCGACATTGTCGAAACGGTGCGCCAACTCCTCCTCATGCGGGGCGACGACCGTTGCATAGAGATGGTCCACCTCAGCAAGTGTGTCTCGCAGATGATCGGGAGCACTGAAGTCACCTGCGGTTGGGAACTCGTCGGGGAGTGGCATCTACAGATAATACCTCTGAGTTTTTGGAGTTCTCAACACCACCGCTGCTCAGCGAAACGGCATCGGGTCGTCGGGCAGCGCGATGGTCCCGTACGGCGACGGCCGGTGCCCCAGGAATCGCGGACGGTTCGCGTGGGAGCACATGAGCGCAAGCACGTCCGAAGCCGAGAGTACGCCGAGCAGTCCGGCCCGACACTGATCCTCTCCGAACGAGGCGACGCCGTCGCAACGAGCCGATGGCGCGACCACGACGAAGGGTGTTGGGTCGCCGGTATGCAGCACACCCCCCGACGCCGGGGTTGCGTGGTCCCCCGTTACGGCCACGACCCAATTCGAGAACGGCGGTTCGAGCAGCGCGGCAAGCTGCGCGTCACACCACTCGACCGCCGCTTTCTTTTTGAACGGGTCCTTCGAGTGGCCCGCCTCATCCGTCACTTTCGTATGTACATGTACGAATTGGGCCCCGGCGGAAACCAGCTCGATGGCCGATCGCAGCGACTCGGCAAGCGAGTTCTCACCGCGGGCGGCTTCGACGATATCCATCTCGAGGAGCTTTCCGAGGCCCCGATAGAACGGACTGGTAGAGACCATTGCCCCACGTACACCTACGATCTCTGCGAAGGACGGCACGGGGGAAATCACCGATGCCCACTTTGTCGTCAACGTGTCAAGCGCAGGAAGTCCCTTTGAGACCCGTGCTTGGTTGACTGGGTCTCCAGTCAGCGTTGATCGGACCCAGCGAAGGTAGGTCGAAAGGGCCGCGGCCGTCGCTATTCCATCGGCTCGCGCTGTTTCGGACAGCGGCGATACGGGGAGTAACGGCTGCGGAGCCATCATCGGGTGCATGTGCTCGAAGAACGGATCGGTGTCGGTCAGTGCGGCGACACGATGCGAGCCACGCGGATGCAACGTCAAGATCGCCTCGCCTCGGTCGAGAATTGCGAGTTCGAATCGGTGCGTGTCCGTCGCAAAGTGCTGGACCTTCCGGAGAAGCTCTCCTGCCACCTCAGGCTCGTCTCGTCGAACCCGGCCCGTGATCCAGATCCGGTCATCGTCGTCGACGAGCGAGGGACGCAATGCCCCAAACAGCAACAGCGCGCCCGGTTCGGGCGACAGTCCGTGACCGAGTGCTTCGAGACGCGAGCGTCCGGGAAAGGCGATGTCGTGGAAACCGAAAAGGGACCAGTGCGCGAGCTCACTCGCAGCAGCGCGTCCCCACCCGAGTGGCACGTGCACACCACATTGACCACGGCGCGCAAGTTCGTCGAGGACGGGGGTGTGTGCCGCTTCCGTGGCCGTTCTCGGTAAGGCGTTCGGTTGCGTGTGATCTCCTAGGACACGGTGGGCCCGATCGCCGAGACCATCGAGAATCACGAGAATCATCGGAACACGATCATCAGCGGGGCGCGGGTGGTCCTCGCCGTAGGCAACGACCTCGTTCATGGCGAGCTCGTTCATGACGACCTCGTTCATGACGACCTTGTTCATGACGATCTCGAGGCCAACGTTGCGACCGGCCACGACCCGTCGAGCAGCCACCTCTCGATGCAGTCCGCGACCGGACCCGGCACCAGCGCCCGCCACAACATGTCTGCATCAGTTGCCTCGCGAGTTGCCTCGGGAGTTGCCTCGTGAACTGCCTCGTGAGTTTGGCTGTGGCCTGAACTGGCCAACCGCCTGCGAACCTCCGTGCCCGAAACCTCGCCGGGCACGGCACTCACCACGCGAACGACGAAACGACTGCGCAGTTCCTCGATCTTGCGTTCCTCCCACGCTCCTCGGTTGCGAACCCAGCATTCGACGTCGCAGGGAAGGTAAAACGGCCACAGTGATTGATCGTGCATCGGGAACGGAACAATCCGCAGTGCGTCCGCCGGGACGATTCCCTTCAGCGCGGCACAAATCATTTCGTGGCGCTGCCAATAGGTGAACGGGTTCGACGCGGGCAGATGCCGATGCGGTGCTTCGCGAACCGAGACCCGCCACGTTGGGTCGGCATTCGTGATTGCGACGATCACGCGCCCGTGATGTTGGTACGCCTCCGTGACCAGCGTGAAGTGGTCCTGGTGAAACGGCTGAAATCGACCGATGACACAGCCCCATGAGGCGCGGGAAGCGAAATCGGACATGACCCTTGCATCTTACGATTCTGTGAAAACATCTGAGGAATCCGGCCGAAGAGTTGTGTGCACCCCGTGACGTCAATAGAGTGCGTGGACTCAGTTCCCCACAGGAGGCATCGCATGGACTTTGGCGTCTTCATCCCGATTGGCAACAACGGATGGATCATCTCGAAAAACTCACCGCAGTACATGCCGAGTTTCGAGCTCAACAAACAAATCACGTTGGCTGCCGAGAACCACGGGTTCGAATTCGTTCTGTCGATGGTGAAGCTACGCGGATTCGGTGGCGAGACGGAGTTCTGGGATCACAACCTCGAATCGTTCACGCTTATGGCCGGACTTGCCGCCGTGACGTCGAAGATCAAGCTGTATGCGTCGACCGCGATCTTGACCCTTCACCCCGCGATGGTGGCCCGCATGGCCGTCACCATCTCCGACATATCCAAGGGTCGCTTCGGCATCAACCTGGTGTCGGGGTGGAACATGAGCGAGTACGACCAGATGGGCCTGTGGCCCGGCGACGAACACTTCGGGAATCGCTACGAGCGCTCCTCGGAGTACGTGGCAGTCATGAAGGATCTCTGGGAGAACGGGCGCAGCTCCTTCAAGGGCGACTTCTATCAGCTCGAAGACTGTCTTGTGCAGCCCAAGCCCACCGCCCATATCCCGATCGTCGGTGCGGGCCAGTCCGAACGCGGTATGCAGTTCTGCGCCGAGTACGGCGACTACAACTTCATCGTC
This sequence comes from Acidimicrobiia bacterium, assembly GCA_031418035.1. Taxonomy (GTDB): domain Bacteria; phylum Actinomycetota; class Acidimicrobiia; order Acidimicrobiales; family JANYDT01; genus JANOYY01. The sequence goes on along the minus strand of JANOWU010000191.1, from coordinate 3,880 downwards.
ACCCCGGGTGACCTCGAACTCATGCGCGCCATGAGCAACCAACTCCAGGAAGCTGCAGCGAAGACGGGGCGAAAGGTTGGCGCCTACGCACTGAACATGATCTTCATTAAAGACACCGATGCCGAAGCCGAAGCATACGTCCAGTACTGCAAGGACGGGGCCGACACGGAAGCACTCGCGTTCATGATGGGTATGGCTGCAGCCGACGTCAACGCCAGCGAGACCAGTACCGCTCGCCAAATCCTCCAGGACATGCAGAACAACTGCATGTTCAACATCAACGTGATCGCTGGCTCTCCGGCCACCGTCGCCCGCAAGGTCGACGAGATCGCAGCGATTCCGGGTGTGTCAGGCATGATGTTCACATTCCCGGACTTCGTCGAAGGTGTCGAGCGCTTCGGTACCGAGGTCATGCCGCTCCTCGAGTGCAAGAAGTAGGTCGACTCGACCATGACGAACTCCGCGCCCCTTAACGTTGTTGTCGTTTGCGGCAATCCCAAGGCCAACTCACGCACCCTCGGCGTCGCCGAGGCTGTGGCGAAGCAAGCGGCAATGGCCACCGGGCGCGAGAACGTCAGTACACATATTATTGACCTTGCCAACTTCGGGGGCCAGTTGTTCGACTGGTCCTCGGAGTCGGTGAAGGCGGAAGTTGCGGCATTGTCCGGCGCAGACCTCGCCGTGATTGCGTCGCCCACCTACAAGGCGAGCTACACCGGCTTGTTGAAGTCGTTCCTCGATTGGTTCGGACAAACCGGCCTCGCCGGCGTCGTAGCAATCCCTGTCATGGTTGGGGGGTCAGCCATTCATGCGCTGGCCCCCGAGGTTTTTCTTCGGCCGCTGCTTGTCGAAGTCGGCGCCATCGTTCCAACGCGCGGGCTGTTCATCCTCGACGCTGAACTCGAGCAGCTCGACGCAACGCTCGCCACCTGGAGCGAGAGCGCCGACAACGCTTTGCAACGCCTCCTCGGGTAGGTCCAGACCGCGTCGCGCACGTCCGTCGCCCATCGACCATGAACCCGGAAACGCCTCTACGGTCAATCGAGGAGATGGGTGTCACCGCGCGTGTCGCCGGAGTCGAGCTCGACGACCACTACCTCGCACTGGCCGCCGACGCGATGGCGGTCTGGTGGGACGAAGTTGTCGCCGTTCGCGCACTCGATCTTGGTGGCATGACCCATCCGCCGCCGCTCGAACCTCGAATAGCGCCACGTGTTCATTCCCGCCACCCGGTTCCGCCGACCCGTCACGACACGACGCCGGGGACTACACCATCCGCAACACGCGCACCGATGCCGACCGATTTGGCCGACTGTACGGTCAGCCAGCTTCTCCAGCATTTCGCCGCCGGGACAGCCAGTCCAACCGAAGCTTTGAACGCGTGCGTCGCACGGATCGAAAAGGTCAATCCCCACGTCAATGCGGTGATGCACGTCGCGCTCGACACCGCAAAGACCGCCGCCCAAGCTTCTGATCGCCGCTGGGCAACGGGTACGGCGCGCCCACTCGAAGGAATCCCGTTCGGCCTGAAGGACAACATCTGTACCTCGGGGATCGTCTCCACCGGCGGCTCGAACGTGCTTGCTGACCACGTGCCCGAAGCTTCGGCATTCGCTGTGGAACTCCTTGAGGGTGCCGGAGCGGTGATGTTGGCAAAGCTCGCGTCGACCGAATTCGCATGTGGCGGTGCACTGAGCCCGTGGTACGGGGCCGTCCACAATCCCTGGGATCTGGCCCGTTTCTCCGGGTCGTCATCGAGTGGACCGGGGGGCGCCGTAAGCGCTCGCCTCGTCCCGTTCGCATTGGGAACCGACACGCTCGGGTCGATTCGGGTGCCTGCTGCGTGTTCTGGTGTCGTGGGATGGAAGCCGACGTACGGCGCGGTATCTCGTCGGGGGGTTATGCCGCTCTCCTGGACGATGGATCACGTCGGACCCCTCACCCGTTCGGTGGAGGATGCCGCGCGCGTTCTCGATGTCATAAGCGCGCATGATGCACGCGATGAGAGCTCCTACGCCGGAGACCGTCCGAACGTTGTCGGCGCACTGGCCGCCGCTGGCGACCTGCGGGGACTTCGCGTGGGCGTCGCCCGCTCGTACTACGAACCACTTGCCGATGGCCCCGTGGTTGCAGCGATGGACCACGTGATCGATGTTCTCAAGTCACGCGGCGCAACCGTCGTCGACGTCGAGATCAGAAACGTGGAACACTCCTTCGGGTCGGGGTGGTTGGCGTTGTTGTGCGAAGGCGCGAGTCTGCACGAGGATCTGTGGACCCGTCCCGACGAGTACGACCCGGGCTTGGTTTTTCGCCTTCTCGTCGGAAAGCTGGCCCCGGCAACCGACTACGTGCGAGCGCTCCGGATTCGAGCGCTCATGCAGAACTCATTCGACGAAACGTTCGAGTCCGTCGACGCGATTCTGTTCCCCGGCCTGGTTGGATCAGCTCCGCGTTACGACGATTTGTTCTTCAACGTGAACGGCACTCGACACGCGCTCCAGAAGATGCATGCCCGGTTCACGGGTCCCGGCAATGTCACGGGCCTCCCGGCATTGTGCCTCCCGTCGGGCATCGGGCGTGACGGAATGCCGGTCGCCTTCCAGGTGTATGCGCCCGCTCATCGCGACGACGTGTGCGCTCGCATTGGCCATGCATTCCAACTCGACACGTCGCACCACGAGACAGTGCCGACGGCACTCGGCGAGCTGCTGCGTACGTAGCCCGGTTCTGAAATGATGATGCGTCCCTCATCGGCGTTGGCCGGACTTGTTGACCCCGACGTGTTCACCGTGCGCCCGGCGGCGCGCGAGTTCGCCGTCTGGATGGTGCTCGACACGATCAGCGTCGCCTTGGCTGGATCCCGGCTCGAGTCCGACGTGGTCCGTTCGGTCGGGGCCACGATGTCTCGTCTGTCAGGCGATGGTCAGTGCGCGGCCTTTCCGATTGGCCGCCGACTGTCGCCCTCCGCTGCAGCGGCAATCAACGCCTGCGCAGTCCACTCGATCGACTTCGACGACTCGTACATGGCCGGGGGTGTCAAGGCTCACTTCTCGTCGTCGATCATTCCAACGGCGATGGCGGTGTCCGAAGAGGTCAACGCGTCGGGCACGCAGTTTCTTGATGCAATCGTGCGCGGCTTTGAAGTTGCGGCGCGTCTCGGCCATGCGCTCACGCCCGCAGTGGTGGAGCGGTGGCACCCCACCGGTGTCATCGGCATTGTCGGCTGCGCTGCGGCGGCGGCAACGCTCCTCGGTCTTCGTGGTGACACCGCCGAAATGGCGATCGGTTTGGCCGCCGATCACGCGTCGGGCACCCGCTTCTGTCTTGCCTCCGGCGATGCGACGAAATCACTTCATGCGGCATTCGCGGCGCACGACGGAACGCTCAGCGCGTACATGGCACGAGAGGGCGTCGTCGGCCCACTTGGCTTCATCGAAGGAGTCAAAGGGTTCTGCGAGACCCTGATCGGCTCGGTTCCGGATCTCTCGTTCCCTCCCGACGTCGAGGGCCGTGCCCTGATCGAACTGAACTGCACCAAGTTCTTCCCGGTGATGCATGCGCTTCATGCCGCTGCCGAGGTGGCCGAAGCGATTGCGGCGCGACGGCCGATACGTTCGCCCGAAGACATCGTCGAAGTCGTCGTGACACAATCCGCGACCCACGCCGCGTTCGGTGCGTACTTCGAGCCACGAACGGAGTTGGCTGCACGTCTGAGTCTTCCGTTCACGATGGCCGCAACTCTGGTCGACGGTATCTGCACGCTTGATCAGTTCACCGCCGATCGGCTCCAGGATCCGGCATTTCACGCGCTGATGCGGCGTGTTCGCATCGTCGGCTCAGAGCAGATCGAACGAGCGTATGGCGCTCGGGTGGCATCTCA
>JANOWU010000190.1:0-10959 GCA_031418035.1 Acidimicrobiia bacterium | reverse complement strand
GGGTCTGATCCGGCAAATCGGCTCCCGCTGAGCACAGATTCGTCCTGCACAACGCCGTTTTCGTGAACTAGATGAAGTTTTCGGGCATTTGACAAGAAATGGCGCGACTTTTTCTAAAGAACATGCTTGGTATTCCACTACCCAGTGTGGTGGTGAGCTACAGTGCACAACGCAGCTTCGTCTCGATGATGCCGCACTTGCCCGCACTGCCCGCCCTGCCAACACACGAAGCACCCGGAAGGTTTCTACGCCGTGGACGAAGAACTTGAAGATGCCAGCTATACCCGACAGGTCGGTCTCCGACTTCGCGGCGTAAGGCGATCCAAACGACTTTCATTGCACGATGTCGAAGTGGCGTCGGACAAGGAGTTCAAAGCGTCGGTCTTGGGCGCCTACGAACGTGGCGAGCGGGCGATCTCTGTCCCTCGACTGCAACGCCTCGCGAGCTTTTACGGGGTTGCGGTCGACCAATTGCTTCCGCCGATCGATGTTCCCGGAACCGATGCGGAGTCCTTGGACCGACGCGTTCCCGGTCGGGGCATCACCATCGACCTGATTCGCCTCGAGGCCATGTCTTCGCACGAAGCCAACCTGTTGAATCGGTACGTCTCCATGATCAAGACGCAGCGTTCGGGCTTCTCAGGCAGCGCGCTGACGATCCGGCGTGAGGATCTCAATGCGCTGGCAGTGCTTCTCGAAACCGATCCAGAGTCCGTCAAGGAACGGATGTCGGGTTTCGGTGCAAACCTCGCCAGCTGAGAGCACACCAAACGCGCCACGGCCTGGCACGAGGAATGACCCCGCTCCGACGGACTCGGCTTCCTCGACCCGGTCTTCTCCCCTGACGCAACCTTTCGGCGTCTACGTACACATCCCGTTTTGCACAAAGCGATGTGACTACTGCGCGTTCGCCACCTGGACCGACCGCGACCATCTGCGGCAGCGCTATGTCGACGCCGTCGTCCGAGACATTTCGCGCGCCTATCAAGACAACGCATTGGTCCACGCGACCTCCGTGTTCGTGGGCGGTGGAACCCCATCGTTGCTGTCGGGGGACCAGATGGCGTCGATCCTGCGGGTGATTCCGGTGCACGCCGACGCCGAAGTCACGATCGAGTGCAACCCCGACACCGTGTCGGAAGAGCTGTTTGCGGCGTATCGCCAGGCCGGGGTGAACCGACTCAGTTTCGGAGTGCAGTCAATGGTCGACCGAGTCTTGCTCGGCCTTGGTCGAACGCACAACAGGGCGAACGTGGCGCGGTCGGTGCGCCTCGCCTTCGATGCGGGTTTCGATTCGGTGAATCTGGATTTGATTTACGGCGGGGCTGGAGAGACGCTCGCCGACTGGCACGAAACACTCGAGGCCGTATGCGCGCTGAACGTTTCGCATGTGTCGGCCTACGCACTCACCGTCGAGGCCGGAACGCCGTTGGCCGACGACACGAGTCGCCACCCCGACGACGACGATCAGGCCGAAAAATACGAGATTGCCTGCACCGTCTTGGCATCGGCCGGATTTGAAAACTACGAGATTTCCAACTGGGCCAAACCCGGATATTCGTGTCGTCACAATCGGCTGTACTGGGCCCAGGGCGACTATCTCGGGTTCGGGTGCGCTGCTCACTCGCACAAGCGGCGAGCCGACGGAACGAGTCGACGTTGGTGGAACGCTCGAACGCCCGAGCGATACATCGAACTCGTCGACGCCGATCGATCGACGGAGACGGCGGGTGAAGACCTCCCGCAAGCCACTGTTGAGTTGGAGGCACTCCAACTCCATCTGCGGATGAACACAGGCGTTCCTCGGGCAGCCTTCGAGATCGACGATCTCGCAGAATTCCTGGAACTCGGTCTCTTGGAACCGTTCGAAGGGGATGGGTCGACGACTCATGTCCTGAACGACAGCGCCGATCAACACGATCGGGTGCGGCTCACCATGAAGGGGCGTCTGCTCGCAAATGCCGTGTCGATCCGGCTGCGGACCTCGACGCCGGCGTCGTAGCAACGTCGCAACGTCGCAACGATTGGTCGTCGCTAGAGCAACGCTCGGCTGGCGATGGCCTCGACCTCGCGGCGTCGTACTTTGCCGAGAGCGGTGCGGGGAATCGCCTCGACGACCACGACATGTTTTGGGGCACAGTACGCGGGAAGGCGTTGTTTGACCCATCGCCTGAGCGATTCGAGGTCTGGTACGAACGACGTTCCGGGCACGATCACCGCAACGACCGCGTGGCCCCACGACGGGTCAGGCACCCCACAGACGGCGACGTCGCCAACGGCGGGGAAGGACTGGAGTGCGCGCTCCACCGGCTCGGGCCATACCTTCTCGCCACCGGTGACAATCATGTCGCCGACCCGGCCGGTGACGGTGAGCATGCCGTTGTGGTCGAGCTCGCCGGCGTCGGCGGTACGAAACCATCCATCGCCTGACATGGGCAGCTCGGTCACGCCGGTTGCGCTTCGATAGCCGCGGGCCAGCGTTGGGGTACGGAGCTGGATCTCGCCGTCGACGACTCGCACGGACACGGAGTCCAGAGGCAAACCGTCGTACACGACGCCGCTGCCTGTTTCGGTCATCCCGTAGGTACGAACCGCATTCGGCGGGAGTGTCGCTGGCATGGCCGAACCGCCGAGTAACACTGTGCGCCAGGCGATCGGATCGATGCGATCGAGGGCGGCAGGGACCAGCGAAATCATCGTGTGGCCCGTCTCTGCCGCAAGACGCAAAGACGACTCATCGATGTCTGCGGTTGGGGTAAAGGCGACGCCACCGAGGAGCGAGCGCAAGACGACCGACAGCCCTCCGACGTGCGCGAAAGGTAGGCACGCATACCATTTGTCGGTGGCGGGATCCACACCGAGACGCTGGTTTGTTATGCGCGCTGAATATGCGATCGCTTCGTGGGTCAATATGACCCCTTTGGGATTGCCGGAGCTCCCCGACGTCGCAAGCACCACGGCGTCACCGGGCTCCACCGGTTCGCTGTCGCCGAGCTGATGCTCTCCCGACGCGTCTACAACCGCAGCGGGCGTCAACTCGGCAAGCAATGAGTCGCGGGCCGGGCCGGGGAGACGCTGATCGATCGGAAACGCAGCATCGCCTCGATCCCAGATCCGTTGGAACGCGTCGACGAATGCGGCGCTGTTCGGAAGATCAATCGCGATGAGTCGGTTCATGGGGTCCCCGCCAACACCGCGACGGCCAGGAGGCCGAGCGCGGCGTTTCGTACGAGCAGAGAATTGTCGATGGGCCGCTGCGACAGCGCACCGAAACAGTGACAGATCGGCGCCCGACCTGCCCGGAGCGTCTTGAAGATCGCGATGGAGAACGCGGCCAGCAGGAGCAAACACACCACCGCCCCATATCGTCGAACGGGTGGTGTCAGCACCATCAACGCCCCAGCCACCTCGAGGACCGGAAGGACCCGAGCGACAGCGGGGGCCACGGACGCGGACACGCCGAGACCGACGGCGCCTTCGACGGTCCCCGATTGATCCCGAACCTTTGCGATGGCAGCGACAAGAAAGGTGGCGCCCAGCACAATCGCAGCGATCCAGACGAAGACGTTCATGACGGGTCGAGGGTACCTTGCCTGTGCGCCCTAGTGCCCGGAAGTTGCACCGACGGGGCAGTACCGTTTCTGGCATGTCGAGTTCTGCTGCTCCCGCTCCGGTCGTGCTACACGGTTGGCGTCTCTGGCTGGCCGGTGCTCGTCCGAAGACGCTCCCCGCGGCCGTCGTGCCCGTGCTACTCGGCACGGCCGCTGCGGATCTCATGGGGAGAAGCCGTATCGTCCATGCGTTGTTGGCTCTCGTCGTGTCCCTGGCCCTGCAGGTCGGTGTCAACTACGCCAACGACTACAGCGACGGCATTCGCGGCACAGACAACACCGGTCTGCGGGTGGGCCCACCGCGCCTCGTGGGATGGGGGCTGGCGACGCCTGGTGCCGTGAAACGGGCGATGGCGATCGCGTTCCTCGTTGCGGCGGTTGCGGGACTCGTATTGGCGCTTCGGACGACGCCGTGGCTGATCGCACTCGGGGTTGCGGCCATCGCGTCGGCGTGGTTCTATACGGGTGGTTCGCGGCCCTATGGCTACGCCGGCTTTGGTGAGATCTTCGTATTCGTGTTCTTCGGCCTCGTGGCGGTTCTCGGGACCATGTACGTCCAGACCGAGGAATTGAGCGTCGTGGGGTGGTGGTGCGGCCTGGGCGCCGGATCGGCCGCGACAGCACTTCTCGTCGTGAACAACCTCCGCGACATCCCGGGAGACACGATCGTGGGAAAGAAGACCCTCGCGGTCCGCCTTGGCGATACCCGCACTCGGAAGTTGTACATCATGTGTATAGCTGGCGCCATCGTCGTTCCGGTGATGGTCGCAATCGCCACCGAGAACCTTTTCCCGCTCTTTGGGGTGTTGTCGGTCGTCTATGCCCGGGGGCCGGTCTCACTCGTCAAGTCCGGGACATCGGGTCGGGCGCTCGTGGACGTGTTGGCGAAGACGGGGAAATTCCAGCTCGCGTATGGGGTTTTCGTGGCGGTCTCCATAATCGTGGTGTCGCGCATCTGATCCTGAAAACGGCCTCCTTCACAGGTTTTTGTGACCGGAGTGCCGCAAAGGGGCTAAATGCTGCAAGCATGAAGGGGTCGTGTTCACCCGAAAAGATTCCCCATTCCGACCACCCAGTCGACGCAGTCATCCGGACGATGTCCTGAAGAAGTTGGCGCGCGGGAGCGGCCGGACCTCCATGGGGCCAACGCTCTATGTTGAGAGGCGACGTCCGTTCGACAAGGTCCGGGCGATGCTTCTCCTCGTCGTCGGACTGGCCTTGCTCCTGAGTGGGGTCATCGCACTTCCATTCCTGCTTCCCCACAACAAGATCACGGTTTCCGGGATCGACCGGACGATGTCGGTCACCCCCGCAGACCTCGTGACCCGCAAGATGTATTTCGCCGTCGAGCCGGTGAGCGAGATGACGAACCTGCGAGTACGGGTTGATGGCCGAGTGGGACATGTCCAGCCGGAAGCGGGGCGTCTTCGCTGGGTCCCGGAGTCTGACCAACTCGGCGAGGGCAAACACGTCATCGAGCTCGAAAGCGGCGGACGATTCCTCTGGCGTGGACCCACGACCCGCAAACTCACGGTCATTGTTGACTCGGTCGCACCGACCCTCGAAGTCACCAGGCCAACACAACCCAGCCCGTTGTACGCGCCTTTCACTCTGCGGGGCGTGGTCGAGCCCGGGGCCACCGTCAAGGTGAACGACGTTGTTGTGCCGGTGACGAAGGGGGAGTTCAGCCGCACGTTCCCGTCACCGCCGATCGGGCTGGTCCGCGTTGTTGCAGTCGACGCCGCAGGAAACGTGACGCGCTCCGACGTCCGGTCGAACGTGCAGCTTCCCGAGATACGCGGCGTACACATGTCCGCACTGTCGTGGCTCGACGCGGATCTCAAGGGCGCGGTGATGGATCTCGCCGACGCCGGGAAGATCAACACGATCGTCTTGGACCTCAAAGACGAGAGCGGGCTGGTGGGATACCGGTCGAAACTGACCAAGGTCAGTGATCTCGGGGCAAACGCGCCCTGTGAGCTGAACCAGTGTTATGACCTGAAACCGGTCGTCGATGAACTTCATGGCCGGGGTCTGCGCGTCATGGGCCGGCTCGTGGCATTTCGTGATCCGCTATTGACCCGCGCTGCGATCAACGCCGGTCGACTCGGCGACGTCATCCAGGCGCCCGATGGCGGACCCTACGTCAGCAATAAGTATGGGAACTTCGCAAATCCGGCGTCTGACACGGTTCAGGACTACCTGCTCGACATTTCCCGAGAAGCCGCCGACGCTGGCGTCGACGACATCTTGTTCGACTACATCCGGCGACCCGAGGGCGTGCTCTCAGAGATGCGATTCGCTGGAGTCGATGTCTCCTCGGCCGACGACATCGACCGAACGATCGTGGACTTTCTGCGAAAGACGAGCGGTAGATTGTCCGGCACCAAAGCCCGACTTGGTGTTTCGGTGTTCGGCATTGCGGCTCGGCGGCCATCGGACGTGGCCCAGGACGTCAAGGAAATGGCCAAGGAGGTCGACTACGTCGCCCCCATGGTCTATCCGTCGCATTGGCAGTCGGGGTACTACAACGTTGTCGATCCGCCTCGCGAGCCCTTCGAAATTGTGTCGCGTTCAGTGCGAGACTTCAAAGGCCAGGTGAGCGGAACCGACGCGATCCTGGTGCCGTGGCTCCAGGATTTTTCTCTCTCCCCCGTGAAATACACCGCAAAACAAGTACGTGCACAGATCGATGCTGTGAAAAGCGAGCAAATCACGGGATTCATGATGTGGGATCCAAAAGTCACCTACACGGGCGCCGGCTTTCCGGTCGACGCTCCCCCTGCAGTGATTCAGCCGATTCAGCCGATTCAGCCGATTCAGCCGACAAAGAACACGGGGGTTTCCGCGCCGGCACGTGCCCCCACTGTGCCTCCTACGAAAGCACCATGAACTTCAACGACACCGCCACGAACCCGATCGGTGCTGCGCCCGTCGCGGTGTCGCCCGAAGATGTCCAGGCAACATTTTGTGCGACGCTCGTCGACGAGTGGGTTCGAGCCGGTGTCGTTCACTTCGTCGTATCGCCGGGTTCCCGCTCCACCCCGCTGGCCCTCGCGATCGCCGCAGACCAACGAGCGCAGCTCCGCGTCGTCCTCGACGAAAGGTCGGCGGCATTCGTGGCAATCGGGATTGCCCGGGCGACCAGTCGTTGCGCAGTGCTGCTGTGCACGAGCGGTACCGCAGCCGTTGAGTTTCACGCCGCGGTTGTGGAAGCTGATCTCGATCATGTTCCGTTGATCGTCTGCACTGCAGATCGTCCTCCAGAGCTTCACGGGATAGGGGCTGCGCAGACCGTTGTCCAGCAAGGTTTGTACGGCGGATCGACTCGTTGGGCCTGTGACCCGGGCGTGCCTTCCGCCGCCACCATGTCGACGTGGCGTTCGATTTCGTCTCGGTGCGTGTTGGCCGCCGAAACGTCCGTCCGCGGGCCGGGGCCGGTTCACCTCAATCTGGCGTTTCGTGAGCCACTCGTCGGTGTAGTCGCAGCCCTACCTGCATCGCGACCCGAAGGTAGGGGCTGGCACGTTGGCCGCGGTCGCAAGACGCAGTTGTCGGCCGTCGAGATCGAAGATATGGCTACGTACCTTTCCGGTCGGCGTGGGGTGATCGTGATCGGCGCTATGGGCGGCGATCCGGATGCGGTGCATTCCTTGGCCGGGCGACTCGGTTGGCCGGTGCTCGCAGATATGCGATCGGGATCAAGGATAGAAAGTCCACATACGATTGCCTTCGCCGATCTGATTCTGCGCGACGTCGACGTCGCCCGCCAACTGCGGCCCGATGTCGTACTTCGGCTGGGCGCCCCGTGGGCGTCGAAGGTTGTTGGTCAGTGGTTGGCCGATGTCGCCGACGACGTGCTGGTGGATCCGTTCGATTCGTGGCTGGATCCGAATCGAGCCTGCGCCGTGCACATCACGACCGACCCGTCGTCGCTATGTCATCGGCTCAGCGAGTGCGACACGTTGCAGCCGGCTCCCGAAGGGTGGCTTGCGACATGGCGAGGCCTGGACGACCTTGCCGGACCTGCGGTGACACAAACACTGGACACGAACGGTCCATTGCTGGAGCCGGTCGTGGCCCGGACGCTGTACTCGACGCTCGCGCCCGACGCGCACCTTGTCGTGTCATCGTCGATGCCGGTACGGGATCTGGAGTGGTTCGGTGAGTTACGGACGGGCGTTACGGTGCACGCAAACCGTGGCGCAAACGGAATCGACGGGGTGGTCTCGACGGTGCTCGGCGTCGCCATCGGTGCGGCGAATTCCCCTGTGGTCGGATTGCTCGGTGACCTGGCCTTCCTCCACGACGCGAGCGGGCTCGTCACGGCGTCGTCGCTCGGCATCGGTGTCACGTTCGTCGTCGTCGACAACGGTGGTGGCGGCATCTTCGAGTTCCTCCCCCAAGCGCAGCGCCTTGATCGCGGTGCGTTCGAACTGCTTTTCGGAACCGGGCAAAACGTCGACATTGTTGCGCTGTCTCAGGCACTTGGATTCGACGCCACAGAGGTTTCGGGACGCGAGGAACTTGCGGCGGCGCTCCGTGTGGTGCCCGTCGGGCCGCGAGTCATCGTGATCAGGACCGATCGGGTGGCCAACGTGGGCGTCCACAACGAGATATACGCAGCCGTGAGCCGCGCCATGGCAACGCGTGGCGCCGCAGAAAACGCTTAGGGCCGAACGACGGCCGAAAGAAGAGCCTGTAGCTTCAGCTGCGTCTCGGCCAGTTCGGAGGCGGGCACCGAGTCGCTGACGATCCCACCGCCGGCCATCATCCGTGCCGACGATCCGGACACGGTGGCGGTTCGTAGTCCCACAGCCCATTCGCCGTTCCCGTTCGCATCGACCCACCCGACGGGGCCGGCGTAGTAACCGCGAGGGGTCGGCTCCAGTTCACAAATCAACTGAACCGCGCGGCTCGTGGGCGCACCTCCGACGGCAGGCGTCGGGTGAAGCGCCGAGGCAAACTCCAACGCGCTTGGCGCAGCGCCGGCTGAGACTTCGACGGCTGGCAGCGATCCCACGATGTGCGTGCCGAGGTGACTGACGTTGCGCAGCGGAACTATCGACGGGATAGCCGGCACATCGAGCTCGGAGCACAGCGGGCGAAGGATGGCATCGATGGCGTCGATCACGAGGCTGTGCTCCCAGCGATCCTTCGCCGAATTCAACAACTGGTTGCCGAGACGAGCATCGGTCTCCGGATCGCCGCTGCGCGCAATGGTTCCGGCCAGCGGATGGGTGCTGATGGTCGCTCCTTTGCGCGACACGAGCAGTTCGGGGCTCGCTCCGATGAATCGAACCGGTGCGATGTCGCTTTCGCTCGCAACGTCCATCGAGAACACCATGCAACTCGGAAACAGCGCTTCGAGGCGGGCGAGGATATCGGCGATGACGAACGGCGACGACGCCTCCACGTCGACGGCTCGTGCGAGCACGACCTTGTCGAGCATTCCGACTTCGATTCGAGAGACGGCCTCTGCGATGACGTCGCACCATTGCTCGTGGGTCACCGTCGAGCGGAGATCGAATTCGTGTGGCGAGAGTGCAGAGATCCGGTCCCCGATCATTTCCGGCAGCGCCGGTTCGGTCTCGTCCAGGCCGTACACCATGGTGCACCAGGCCGTTCCGTCGGATGACTTGGCCACGAGAACGTCGGGCACCGTGAGAAAACCCGGTTCGTGGCGCATGAAGGGGAGGGCTCCCAGTGCGATCGGGCCGCTGCCCGAACGCTCGACCGTGTCGTCTGAACAAATCGCGTTCAATACATCTCGAACGTGGCTGACGTGCGCCGTGCCGGTTTCGAGCTCGATGCGCAACGCGCATCCGCGGGCGGCCATGCCCACGGTTTCGCGAACGAAGAGCATTCCCGTTTCCCCTGCGAACTCCCGCAGATTCAGCGACGCGGCGATCTCGGGCGGAAGGTATCGGGTCGTCGACTTCAAGAGCACCGGTTCGGCGTTGGGTGTCATGGGGTTGGTGAACCGGTGCGAGTCGCAGTGATCAAGTGCGCAATGCCGCCGTGGAGGAGCCGTCGTTGAACACCAGAGAAGTTTTCACGACGAATCATGTCCAGGAGAACCGAGGGCTCAGGCATATAGGAAAGGGACTTGGGAAGATAACTGTATGCGGACTTATCGCTGAGCATTCCACCGACTGCGGGGACGACCTTGCCGAAGTAGATCCCGTGGCCGAAGCGCATGATCGGATTGGGTGGCGTCGACGCATCGAGAAGCGCAATGCGGCCTCCCGGGCGGGTGACGCGCCCAAGCTCGGCGAAGAACTGCTGGAGATCCACGAAGTTTCGCAGGGCGAACCCGCAAGTGATCCCATCGACGGCACCATCGGCAACGGGAAGACGCAGCGCGTCGCATTGGACCAACGGTGCCGTTGTGCGCGCATGGCTGAGCATGCCGAACGAAAAATCCATACCGATTGCGTTGATCCCGGCATCGTTGAGGTCTCGGCACAGGTCGCCCGTGCCGGCGGCGATGTCGAGCACCGTCGATCCGCCGGGAAGACCAAGTGACTTCACGGTCTTCTTTCGCCAACCGACGTCCATGCGAAACGTCATGATGCGATTCACCAGATCGTAGCGAGGGCTGATCGTGTCGAACATGGTTCGGACGGCCCCACTCTTGGCGTCTCCGGTTGGCAAGCCGTGTGACAGGTCAATTGCCTGTTTGCCGGTCGTGTCTTGTGTTGCAGGCGTGATTGAGGACAGATCAATCGCCTGGTTGTCGGCCGTGTCTGGTGTTGCAGGCATGATTCACGAATCGTAAGGCAAGCCGCTTCGCTTGTGTTGTTCGCGAGGAGGGGTTCTGTGTCACACGTGGCCTTCCCGCGATTCGGTTCCAACGCTCTCGTGGACTCCTCGGTCGGTGTTTGCGACCCGCTTGATCGTTCGTCGAACTGGTACTTTTCGCACGGACACGGCAGAATCCTGGAAGCCACCGAGCTGATCGATGGTTGCAAATCGAGGAGGTTGTTCCTGTGGCCGGTCTTGTCTCCTATGGCACCTATGTGCCCCATTTCCGTCTCGACAAGAAGGCGATTGCTGTCGCGATGGGTGCCGGCGGTGGCAAGGGCACTCGCGCCGTGGCCTCCTACGACGAAGACTCCACGTCGATGGGGGTCGAGGCGGCGAGAAACGCTCTTGCGGCGCTCCCTGGAGCTAAGGCGCAGGCCCTTGTCTTCTCGACGACCGATCCGGCGTATCTCGACAAGACGAATGCAACGGCGATTCACGCAGCGCTCGATATGGCGCAGGAAGCCTTCGCCGTCGACGCGATCGGGTCGGTACGCTCCGGGGTGGGCGCCACGTTTCTCGCCGCCAGTTGCGGTAGGGC
>JANOWU010000189.1:0-26925 GCA_031418035.1 Acidimicrobiia bacterium | reverse complement strand
TGTCGGGACCGAACGCCGGCCCCGTGACCGACGCTTTGGGCGACGATCGTGGCGAGTTCACCGGGTCAGCGGTGCGAGTGCGCATCGGCAACGGTGCGACGTCGTCAGTCGGTGGCACGATTCCGGACAGCCAATCGGCGGTCGGCCCGGGATTCACCTCGGTGACCTTCCTCGTCCGGGTGAATTCGGGCGCTCCAGACGGACTGCCCATCACCAACGCTGCGACGATTGGCTACAAGGGATTCACGCTTCAGGCCACGAGTGCTGCGAGTTCGAGCACGGCCGCGGTGGCCGTTTCCAACGTCGCCGACCTATCGGTTACGAAGACCAACTCTCGCACGACGGGGATTGCGGGGAACGCTGTTTCCTATGTTGTTACGTACACAAACCGATCGTCGACGATCGATGTTGCGAACGCCGTCATCGAAGACCAGATTCCCTCGGCGATTCTTGATCCGACCTGGACCTGCGTGGGGCTGGCATGTCCGGCGGCCAGCGGAACCGGAAGCCTAAGCGGCAACCTCTCGCTTCCTGCCCTGGCCAGCGTTACCTATACCGTCAGCGGAACCGTGTCGCCGTCGTACACCGGCACCATCACGAACACGGCAACGATCACGGCACCGGGGGGCACGACTGACCCCGACCAATTGAACAACACGGCGACCGACGTGGATACGATCACCGCCGTCGGTGATCTTTCGATCACGAAGTCCAATGGCGTGACGGCAGTCCGCCCCGGTCAGACGGTGAGCTGGACGATCAGCGTCAGCAACTCAGGACCATCCACGGTCGTTGGGGCGACGGTCACGGACACGTTCCCCGCGTCGGTTCGCAGCGCCAATTGGACGTGCTCGGCGACCGTCGGGTCCTCGTGTGCAACGTCGGGTTCCGGTTCGTTGAACACACCGGTGACTCTTGCGGCCGGCGGCGTTGTCACCTTCGTCGTGAATGCCACTCTGGACCCCACGTTCTCGGGATCGCTGGTGAACACGGCATCCGTACGTCCACCTACTGGATTCACGGATTCGAACCTCACGAACAACTCGGCGACGGACTTGGACTCGGTGAGTCGGGTCAGCGACCTCGCAATAACGAAATCACACACACCGTCGCCGATCGTGCCTGGTCAGCCCGTGGTGTGGACCATCTCCGTAGACAATCTCGGACCCTCCGTCGCCGCAACGGCCTCGGTTACTGATACGCTGCCCGCCGGCTTCGTTGTGGCGAGCGCTTCATCGTCGACGTGGTCATGTACGAACACGGTAGCTACGGTGTCGTGCTCGGCGAACGACCTGGCCGTGGGTACTTCAACGATCGTCATCACCTCGACGTCGTCTTCGTCGGTTATCGGTGTCGTGACGAACTCGGCTATTGCGTCGACGCCATCGGATCCTGATCTCAGCAACAACACCGCAATCGACAGCTCCGTTGCCTCGCCGAACGCAGACCTTCAGATCTCGAAGTCTCACAGCCCAGCTGTCCTCGCTGCCGGAACGGTGGGCACCTGGACGGTGCAGCTGATGAACAACGGTCCGTCCATCGCCCAGAACGTCGTCATCACCGACGCATTCCCTGCAGGAGTGACCGTCACGAGCGTCAGCGCAAGCCAACCCGGCTGGTTGTGCAGTCACAGTCCGCTTCAAGTTGTGACCTGCGCCGCGTCGAGTGTCGCAGTCGGCGAGTCGACCAGCTTCACGATCACCGGTGATATCGGCGCAAATGTGCCAGCGGGAACCTTGAGCAACACCGCGTCGGTGGTTACCACCACGCCACAGAACACCAGCAACGATTCTGCGACGGATGTCGCCACGGTCGTTGCCCAGGCTGATCTTGGAATATCGAAAGCGCGGATAGGAACGTTGACGGCCGGTGCCGCGATCACCTATTCCGTCACGGTCTTCAACAACGGTCCTGCAGATGTCGTCGGGGCTGGAGTTGCCGATGTCATTCCGGCCGAACTCACCGGTGCTTCGTGGACGTGCGCGGCCACCGGAACCGGCTTGTGTCCGCCTATCGGCGTCGGAGATGTCAACGCATCGGTGTCGCTGAAGTCGGGCGAGCGCGCCGTGTTCACGATCTCAGCAACCGCATTGCCCACGGCGTCGGGGACGGTGCGAAATACGGCGACGGTCTCCGTGCCTGCGGGAATCACCGATCCGAACCTCGAGAACAACGATGCCGTCGATACGACGAACGCATCGATTCGTACAGCCCTGTCAATTGCGAAGACCAACGATGCGGTTGACGTGACGCCGGGAACGGTGACTCGCTATGTCCTGCGCGTCCGCAACGACGGACCGTCGACCGCGACTGGCGCAGCGGTGACCGATACGCTGCCGGCGGCCATTTCGTCGGCAACCTGGACCTGCAGTGCGACCGCCGGGAGCTGTGGCGTTTCATCAGGTACGGGGAGTATCAACACGACGGTGAACCTTTCCCCGGCGGGCGTTGCGACTTTCGTTGTCCTGGCTACCGTGAGCCCTACGGCGACGGGCACGTTGAGCAATACGGCCACGGTCGCAGCACCCCCCGGAGCGACCGATCCCGACCCATCCGACAATTCGGCCACCGACGCAGACACGTTGACACCGTATGCAGACATATCGATTTCGAAGACGGATGGCAAGTCAACCGCGGTATCCGGTGACGCCCACTCCTACACCATCGTCGTTTCGAATTCGGGTCCCTCTACTGCGGCCGGCGTCCGAGTGACCGACGCCTTGCCGTCGTCGCTCACCAATGTCACGTGGTCATGCGTCGCATCGACGGGGAGTTCATGCAGCGCTGCTTCAGGTTCGGGGTCCGGTATCGATGAAACGGTACAGCTCGCACCGTCCGGGAATGCGACCTACACCGTCACGGGCACGATTCATCCGGGAGCGCGCGGTGTTCTTCGCAACACCGTCGAGGCAGTTGTGCCCGCGGGTACGATCGATCCGAGTCCGCTCGACCTCACGGCCACCGACGAGACCACGCTCACTCCGGTCGCAGACGTTTCGGTCACGAAGACGGGCAGTCCTTCGTCAGGCGTGCCCGGCAATGCGATCGTCTATACGCTTACCGTATCGAATAGTGGTCCGTCGAGTGCGACGGGCGTGACGGTCAGTGACCCAATTCCCATGGGCATTGCCTCCGCAACCTGGACCTGTACCGCCAGTAGCGGATCAACATGCACGGACGGAAGCGGGACGAATTCGATTTCGTCGTCGGTCGACCTCGCCCCTGGCGGATCAGTCGAATTCACCATCACGGCGATGATCGACGCGCGGGCGAGAGGAACCGTCACCAACATCGCAGGTGCAACCCTTCCCAGCGACGTGACTGATCCGACCCCGGGTGCGAACGAAGCGCGAGTTGTCACACCGCTGACTCCGACCGCCGACGTGAGCATCGTGAAGAGTTCGCCGAGCGGGCCAGCAGGGGTTCGGGCCGGGGAAGTGCTTCGCTACGAGATCGTCGTTAGCAACGCTGGGCCTTCGGCCGCTCCCGGAACCGCTGTCGCTGACGCACTGGACTCGTTGTTGTTGAACCCGACGTGGACGTGCGCCGCTGATGCTGGGTCGACTTGCCCATCGAGCGGCGTAGGAAACATTGCTACCACCGTGGATTTGGCGCCGACAGGTTCGGTGACCTTTCAGGTCGTCGGGACCGCAGACCCCGCGACAGCGGCTACCTCGACCTCGAATACCGCGACGGCGACGGTCGAGAACGGTGTCGTCGACCCAACTTCGGGTAACAACACCTCGACCGCTGTCGTGCCTGTGACGCGATTCGGCGACCTGTCGGTGGAGAAAACGGCTGTCACTGCGGTTGCGGTCCCCGGCCGACCTTTCGAATGGACGATTGTTGCCACCAACAGCGGACCCTCGACGCTTGTCGGGGCTCGGATCGTGGACACTCTCCCGGCTGGACTCGAGAACGCCAACTGGTCCTGTCAGGTCTCTGCAGGAAGCTCATGCGCATCGGGCGGCGGTGGCGGTGACATCGACACCACTGTCGATCTGATTTCTGGCGGAACCGCGACGTTCACGATCATCGCTGACATTGGACAATGGCTCGGGTCGGCAGCAACGGTGACGTTGGAGAACACGGTGCGGGCGACGACACCTCCGGGGTTTGTCGATCCGAACTCGGCGAACAACACCGCAACCGCATCGACCCCGCTTGCTCCATCGGCCGACGTGGAACTCAGCAAGACGAACAGCCAGTCCACCACGATTCCGGGAACGTCCACCACGTACGTGATTACCGCGTTCAATCACGGACCTTCAGCCGTACGTTCACTTACTATCTCCGACTTGCTACCTCCGCCGCTCGTGTCCGCTGGCGCGACGTGGAACTGCAAGACTGCCTTCGCGATTCCCGGTGCGTGTCACACGACGAGTGGCACCGGCGTTGTCGTCGCGCAGGTTGACCTCGCCGCGAATGACTCAGCCGTCATCACGGTGACGGTGCCGGTTCTTGCGGCGGCGTCCGGGACGCTGACGAATACGGCAACGGCCGCTCTCGCCACCTATACCGCGGACCCAGATCCCTCGAACAACGTGGCCGTCGACGTCGACACCCTTACACCGACTGCCGATCTCTCGATCACGAAGACCGATGGCGTGTCGAGCGCAACCCCGGGAAGCGCACTCACGTATTCGATCGTGGTCAGGAACAGCGGCCCGTCGGATGCTCCCGGCACCGTCGTCCGTGACACGCTCCCGAGCAGCCTTGCCGGAGGCACATGGACGTGCACGGCTTCCTTGCAAGCGAGTTGCGCGTCAACGAGTGGCTCTGGCTCGATCGACACGGTGGTTGACCTTCGAGTTGGTGGATCGGCGACGTTCCTCATGACGGCAACGGTGGCGAGCGCAGCAACGGGCACAGTCGCAAACACCGCGACCGTGACCCCCGCAGCCTCGGTGTCCGATCCCGACCCGGCGAACAACTCCGCCACTGACACCGATACCCTCACGCCGGTAGCCGACGTTTCCATCACGAAGACGGACAACGCATCAACCCATGTTCCTGGCCGACCCGTCACCTACGAGATCGTAGCCAGCAACACTGGGCCCTCCGACGCTCCTGCAACCCACATCATCGACACGCTTCCGAGCTATCTCTCCAATCCCCGTTGGACGTGCCGCGCAACAAATGGTGCCGTCTGCCCGACTGCCTCAGGGTCATCGGAGATCGACTCCTATGTTGGCTTGCCATCTGGATCGTCGGTGACCTATTCACTCACCGTCGACGTCGATCCTGCAGCATCGGGGAATCAGGTGAACACTGCTCAAGCTCTTGTCGGCAGCGGCATCACCGATCCGAACCCTGCGAACAACACGGCCGTCGACACGAACCTCCTCACCCCGGCTGCCGACCTCACGGTCTCCAAAGTGCATTCGCCGAGCGAACTGGTGCCCGGCGCATTCGTCGATTACACGATCGTGGTTCGAAACAGCGGTCCTTCGGCCGCCCCAGGCGTGGACATCGATGATCCCCTGCCCGCACCCTTGCAGAACGCCACATGGACGTGTGTCGGGACGGCGAGCGCGACCTGCTCGACACCGAGCGGGGTCGGCAGCCCACTGCTCCAGGCGAATTTGCCGGTGAATGGCTCCGTGACGGTCTCCATCCGAGCACGAATCTCCGAGTACGCGACCGGAACACTGTCCAACACCGTATTTGCCCGATTGCCATCAAGCGTGATCGACCCCACGCCGGACACGACCCCAGGCGCCATTCTCGGAACCACGCGAGGAACCGATTCGACGGTACTGCAACCACGTGTGGATCTCTCGATAGCCAAGACCGACGGGGTGACTTCGGCGACGCCCGGTGATCCCCACTCGTACACGATCACCGTCCAAAATGGAGGTCCATCCGCGGTTCGCTCGGTTCGAGTTCGAGATGTGCTGCCCACGACGCTCATCAATACGACGTGGAGCTGTCGCACCACGACGGCCGCCGTTTGCTCACAGACTTCTGGGACGGGGGACATCGACACGTTGGTCGACCTGCCGGCGAACACGTCCGTGACGTTCTCGCTGAACTCGACGCTGGACCAGTCGGCGACAGGGACCCTTCGCAACAGCGCCTCCCTCGACGTGCCCGCCGGCGCCATCGACTCCTCATCCTCCGATGACCAGTCGATCGACGTGGACACGCTGGTTCCGTCGGCTGATCTAGTCGTGACGAAGACCCGCTCACCCGAGGTCGTGGTCCCGGGTCGACCGGTCACGTATTCCATCGTTGTGAAGAACAATGGCCCATCATCAGCGCCTGCAACCTCGATCGCGGACGCGTTGCCAAGTACGCTTACTGATGCAACTTGGACTTGCACAGGGCGTGGGGGAGCCGTGTGCTCCGACACAGCCGGTACCGGGAGCATCGCCACCCGGGCTGATCTTCCCGCCGGATCGTCGGCGACCTATGTGCTCGTTGCGACCCTCGACCCTGCAGCGACCGCCACCCTTACCAACACGGCGAGCGCGACACCAGGTCCCGGAGTCGGCGACCCGAGCCCGTCCGACGCGTCGAGTACAAACGCAACTCTCCCCGTTCCCGAGGCCGCGCTCTCGATCGAGAAGACCCACACGCCAGCGTCGCTCGTTCCGGGTTCGGCGGTTCGATACACCGTGGTGGCCACCAATGACGGCCCTTCCGATGCCCCCGGAACCGGAATCGTGGACAATCTTCCCGCAGGACTTGTCGGCGCCACGTGGACCTGCTCGGCGTCTGTACGTGCGCGCTGTGATGCGAACTCTGGAACCGGTTCGATCAACTCAACCGCTGACCTTCGAGCCGGTGGAAGCGTGACCTACACAATCGATGCGACGATCGCGTCTACGGCGACGGGAAACCTGGCCAACTCCGCATCCCTGAGCGTCCCGAGTGGAGTAACGGACACGACGTCGGGTGACAACTCGTCTACCGACACCGCAGCGTTGGTGCCCACCGCAGACCTGTCGATCTCGAAGAGTCACTCGCCTTCTGTTTTGGTCCCCGGGCTGAGCGTGTCGTACTCGCTCGTGGTCACGAACAACGGACCGTCAACGGTCACGGGTGCTCGGGTGCTGGACCGAGTTCCGATCGCTGTCTCCAACGTCTCTTGGACGTGTTCGTCGACGTCCGGCGCCGTGTGCGGGGTTGGCTCGAGTGGCGCGGGCGATCTGGATGCACTCGTCGATCTTGCTCCGGGCTCGACCACGACGTTTCGCTCGACGGGAACAGTGTCGTCGAGTGCGACGGGCATCATTACCAACACCGGCACAGTCTTCACGCCGAGCGGCGTCACCGATCCCGACCCGGCCAACAATACGGCTGACGACAACCCCGCAACGAACCCAACCGGGGACATCGCCGTCACCAAGTCGGTCGTCTCGGGAACTCCGATCCCCGGAGAGGACGTCGTCTACGACATTACCGTCGTGAATCGAGGTCCTTCGGATACTCCAGCGGTGCGCGTCGTCGACTCCCTTCCGGCGGCCATCACCGGCGCCACATGGACGTGCGCAACCACTGGGCAGGCCACCTGCGGTCAAACGTCGGGTACCGGCAGCGTCGATGTGTCGGTGAACATGCCGGCAGGGTCGACCGTTCGTTTCCTCGTCCGCGGAAGAATCGACGAAGCCACAACGGGAGAGCTCAGCAATCGAGCGTTCGCAACGCTTCCCCCTGGCATCACCAATGCCAGCCCTGATGATGATTCGTCGTCGGTGACCTCTGCACTCGTTGCCCACGCCGATCTGAGCATCGCCAAACGCCATCTTCCCGTGACCCTTGTTCCGGGCGAGGGCGTGACGTACCTCATCACCGTTGCCAACGCTGGCCCTTCGACGGCGACGGACGTCGACGTGGTCGACGTGCTCCCGTCGGCTTTGCGGGGCGCTGTCTGGACATGTGCGCCGGATCCGGGATCGCAATGCAGCGAACTGACGGGCATGGGTGACCTTCGGACGAAGGCCGTCATCGGTTCGCGTGGCAAAGTCGTCTATACCGTACGTGCACAGATCGATTCGGGATCCACGGGTAACATCGTCAACACGGCTCGGCTAGTCGCCCCGCCCTCGCTCGTCGATCCAGCCCCTGGCGATCACGTGGCTAGCGACATTGCATCGACACAGCCACAGGCCGACCTCGTCGTGACGAAGTCAGACTTCGGCACCGACGCCGTCCCCGGTACCCGCATTATCTACACGATCTCGGTATCCAACCTCGGCCCCTCGGATTCGCCTGCGACGCGGATAACGGACCCGATGCCGTCGTCGCTGAGTGGGGTCACCTGGACCTGTGTTGCGGACGCTCGCAGTACGTGTAGCCAGGTGAACGGAACTGGTTCGATCGACACCACCCTGATGTTGCCCGTCAACGGCGTCGTCACGATATTGGTTTCTGCCGACATCGATGAGGCCGTGACCGGCACCCTTTCGAATTCGGCGACGGCAACGAACGGTGTTGGCGTCGTAGATCCGGATACAACCAACAATGTTGCTGTCGACCGCGACGCGCTCGTACCGACGGCCGACCTGGTCATTGAAAAGAGCGATAACAACCCTTCGACTGCGCCAGGATTGCCGATCACCTACACGATCGTCGTGACGAACAACGGTCCGTCGACCGATCCTGCCGTCGTGATCACCGACAATCCACCTCCGGGCATGCGCGATCCGGTGTGGACCTGTGCCCAGTGTGCGGAGACGTCAGGTACCGGACCGATAGCGACGACTGCCGCTCTGCGGTCGCGTCAAAGCATCACGCTCATCTACTCCGGAGTGGTGGACAGTAGCTCCGTAGGTACGCTTACCAACGAGGCAACTGTCACTCCATCAGCCGGTGTCCGGGATCTCAACGGGTCGAACAACCTTTCCGCCGATATCGATACCCTTCGTCCGACATCGAACATCGAGATCACGAAATCTCATGTTGGTCCGCTCGTCGCGGGGCGGCCCGTCTCCTATGACATTCGGGTGATTAACAACGGGCCGTCTGTTGCCAACGGTGTTCGTGTGCTCGATCCTCTTCCGGAGGGCCTCACGAACGCGGTGTGGAGTTGTCGGGGACCAGGCGCCCGCGCGTGTGAAACAACGGAAGGCACAGGTTCTGTCGACACCCGAACGAACCTCGCTGTGGGCGATGTCGTCATGATTTCCCTGCGCGCCGATGTGAATCGGAACTTTGTCGGTACGCTTACGAACACCGTCCGGGCCTTTCAACCCGGAACTGTGATCGATCCCACGCCCAACAACGTCGGCGTGGACAGCGCGCCTGTCGGTGTCGAGACGAACCTACGCGTGAGGAAGCGTGTCCAAACCGAAGCGGTGGTAGAGGGTTTGCCGATCACCTACGAGATCATCGTCGAGAACAACGGACCGTCGGATGCTGTCGGCGTGGTCGTCCGCGATGTGCTGCCCGAAGGGGTCTTGAATGCCGTGTGGACGTGCGCAGCCGGCCCTTCAGCAGTTTGTACATCCAATTCCGGAGCAGTCCCATCGAACGGTGTCCTCACGAGCGTGAACCTTCCGAACACGACGTCGGCCACTTTCCTCGTTACTGGGGTCGTCGGTGCAGTTGCGACCATCACGAACAATGCGGTTGTCTCAGTCGGGAACACTGCGTCGGACCCCGACCTGTCGGACAACCAGGATCAGGTGACGTCCAAAGTGCAACTGGTCATTCGTGAAATCGTCCCCGTTGCCGAAGACACGACTTCCACGACGCTCCCCGCGGGCGGAACCGTGAACTCGACACCGTCGACCACGGTGAAGGAGCCCATTGCACGGGTCACCGACGAGAGCAACACCGTGGTCGAGCCGGCAGGTGCTGCCCCTCGCTCCGGCGTCGAGGATCGCAACGCAGTTGGAGCCGGCGACCAGGGTCGTTCGAATGATGGACGAGTGGCTGCCCGAAATGCCAACCAGGACAGTCCGCCTGGTCTGGCCTTCACCGGATTCCAGATAGCGAACTTCGTCGTAGCGCTGCTCGCCATCGCTGCCGGTGCCTGCCTGGTCGGTCTGGCTGATCCCCGGTTCCTGGGGCGCCGGGGAAGACGACGTCGATCCTGAGGTCGCACGGTCAGCCACACCCACCACATAGCGGAGGTGGCAAGACCCCCAGGCCATCAAGTGACAGGGCGCAGAGCTCTGCCTCCGCTACCAAGCAAGCGTGAGCGTCGCATCATCGCGTTGCGTCGCCAACCTCCCCGGGGTTCTACTTCTGGACGTTGGCGCCACCGTGCCAGGTTGTGCGCTGGCGCCCCGCACGTTGTGACCAACTTGGCACGCTGGCGCCAACCCCTTCAAACGTGTGGTGGGAGGAGGACGTGGTGTCAGTGTCGAAGAACTGCGTCGAGATCGGGGAGCGAGTCATGCGTCGATTCTGCGGTGGCGAGGGCCCGTGCCTCGATAGCACTGCACGGGCTTCCAAGGTGGTAGCCCTGGGCCGAGTCGCAACCCAGCCGTCGAAGGCTCTCGATCTGTTCTCGTCGCTCGACCCCTTCGGCGGTTACCTTCATGCCCAGCGCGTGTCCGAGATCGATGCTCGCCGAAACAACGCTTACTGACGAAGTGTCAGCGCCGACTCTGTTGATAAGTGCACGATCGATCTTCAGCACGTCGATCGGGAACGTCTCCAGGTACGCCAGGGAGGAGTATCCGATTCCGAAGTCGTCGACGGCCACCCTGATCCCTCGATACCGTAATTCGTTCAGGATGCCGAGCGTTGCATCGACGTCCTCCATCAGGAGCCTCTCGGTGATCTCGAGAATGACCTGATGTGGTGAAACCCCCGCGAGAATGACCCGCTCCACGACGTCTTGGACAAACGCCGGACTCTCGAACTGACGGCTGGAGACATTTACCGACAGCGAAAGCGATTGATCCCCGCGTTGGCTGTTCCAAACGGACAACTCTCGCAGCGAATGTTCGAGCACGTTGAGGCCGAGACGGTGAATGAGGCTTGAGCGTTCCGCCAACTGAATGAAGAACTCAGGGGACACGAGTCCGTATTCCTCGCTTCGCCATCTGGCCAATGCCTCGAAGCCCATGATCTTCGTCGAAGCGAGGTCGAAAATGGGCTGATAGGCCACGTCGAGATCGTTCGCGTTCACCGCACGCTCAAGGGCAAGCTCAAGCTCTCGGTTCCCTTCGAGTTCGCGTTGGAGCGCGTCGTCGAACTCGACCCATTGCCCGCCGCCGTTCACCTTTGCCCTATACATTGCCCGGTCAGCTCGCCCGAGCAGTTCTGAGGAACTCGACGAGCCGCTAGCCACTCCCGCAAGTCCAACGCTCACCGTGATGCGATGTTTTGCGAATGGGTCGGACAGTAAGTGCGCTTTGCGAATGACGTCGGAGGCGCGGCTCTGGAGAACCAAAGGCTGTTGGCTTTCGTTCGGTGCCTCCCCGAGGTCGCACTGATCGATTTCGAACGGCAGCCCAAGCAGGTCCACGACAAGTCGAGCGGTCTCATGTGCCTTGTAGCGAGTGGCTTCGAAGGCCAGCGCGAACTCGTCGCCACCCAGGCGCGACGCTAAAGCGATGGACGGTATCTTTTCGAGCCGTTTCGCAAGGACGCGCAGGACGGCGTCGCCGCGTCGGTGACCGAATTCGTCGTTGATCGTCTTGAAGTCGTCGACGTCGAGGAAGATCACCCACACGATTGCGCCGGGTGTACGCACAGGCGACGAAAGCATGTCTTGGAGCTTTTGTACGTACGCATTGCGATTGAGCAGGCTCGTGAGTCCGTCGTGTTCGGATTGGTACGTTAGCGCCATGTGTTGGGCTTGGCCCCGTTGGAGGACACCCCAGAATCGCACGAGGACAATGCAGGCCACGAGCGATGAAACCGCAGTGTGCAGCAACGGACGCGCGCCATCAACTCGAATGTTTTCGACGGTGATGAGGGGAGAAGCCAGCAGCGGAAGGGCCAGCACCACGAACCGCGAAATCGGAAGCGGCCCATAGTCAATGGGCTCGGGGTCTTCGAGGGCCGCGCGGTCCGCTGTTGTCAGGGCCACCACGACCAGGAGAAAACCGAGTGGCCGGAGCCAGGCTTCGGTGGCAAGGATTTCGGTGTTTGGAGCCACCGAGGTCATGAAGTCCAGGACCGACGTCCACGCGAAGAACGCGATGAGGGCACGCGTTGCCCAGCAGTCGCGGTTCGGGAGCAACGTCAGCCACACAGCGGTACACAGGAGCGTTGCAGCGCCGATGGGGTACGTCCAGGCAGTGAGGTCGCCTTGCAATGAGGGGAATTGGATCGCGTTGGTCAGAACACCCCATGCGCCGCCGAGCGCGGTGAGGCCGATCGCGGCGCCATCGAGAAGGACCTCCCTCGTCCGAAGGGTACGGCAGAGGCGGGCGAGGCGGAACACGCCCAGGGCCAGCGTCGGGTACGACAGTGCGGTGAGCACATGAGCAACGTCGTACCCCCCGAGGATGGGTGCGAACTCTGCGGCGATAGCACCAAGGTGCATGAATACCATCGCGGTGACGATCAGCTTCCACGCCGTTCCCGCCCGCAGATCGCCTGCGGAAAAGGGCTTTTGGGCACCGGTAGGCCGGAATCGACGCCGCACCAACCAAGCGGCGGCAAACACCGGTATCGCCCCGACCATGTGGGTGGCCACCGTCCGGGGAAGCCCCTCGAGAAGGCGGGTTGAGGTGAGTGCTACCGTGTAAATGAATATCTGTTTTCCGCCTATGTGATATTCCATAAAATCATGTCGGATTATCTGGGTGTTACCTGTAATGCAATTTCGGGCGCAATAGAGGGAGAAGCGGGTCCCGAGGCCCCGAATTCTTTCTCTGGCCGAAGCTCACTAGATTTGGTTCGAGCCCACGCTTTTGCTGATTTCGGAGGAAAACACATGTCTGACGCACTCATCATCGATGCCTGTCGAACACCGCGAGGTATCGGCAAGCCCGGGAAGGGAGCACTCGCTCACCTTCATCCGCAGCATCTAGCGTCGACCGTGCTGAAGGCGCTCGCCGAACGAAATGGGTTCAACACCGCAGACGTCGACGACGTGGTGTGGGGGACGAGTTCACAGGTCTGCGAACAGGGCGGCGACCTCGGACGAATGGCCGCTCTCGACGCCGGATACGACGTGAAAGCCAGCGGGGCGACACTTGACCGGTTCTGCGGATCGGGTATCACGACCGCGAACTATGCAGCGCATGCGGTGATGGCCGGCATGGAAGACCTGGTCGTCTCCGGCGGAACCGAGATGATGTCGCTGCCGAAGAAGGGTGTCCTTCCTATGGGGGCGAACAACAAACACCTGCAAGAAATTCACCCGCAGTCACACCAAGGCGTGTGTGCAGACGCCATCGCGACCATTGAAGGGATATCTCGCGAGGTTCTGGATGCGCTTGCCGTGGAATCTCAGGTACGAGCCGCTCGTGCGATAAGCGAAGGGCGTTTCGACAGGAGCCTCATTCCGGTGCTCAACATGGATGGAACCGTTGCGCTCGATCGCGAAGAGTTTCCCCGGCCTTCGACGACGCTGGAGTCTTTGGCCGGACTATCGCCGAGCTTTCCGCAAGTCGCAGACTACCGACACGAGGAAGGTGCCAAAACCTTCCGTGAACTTATCAACCAGCGTTACCCAGACCTCGATATCAAGCACGTTCATCATGCCGGGAACTCATCAGGCGTCGTCGACGGAGCGGCAGCCTTGCTGTTCGCCAGCGAACGATACGCGAAAGCGCACGGTCTCAAAGCTCGGGCACGCGTCGTCGCAACGGCAAACATGGGCGACGATCCAACCTTGATGCTCAATGCGCCGGTGCCGGCCGCACGGAAGGTGCTTGAACGCGCCGGCATGTCGTTGAACGACATCGACCTGTTCGAGATCAACGAAGCGTTCGCCGTTGTTGCGGAGAAGTTCATGCGCGATCTCAATCTTGATCGCGACAAGGTGAATGTGAACGGCGGCGCCATGGCGCTCGGCCACCCAATTGGGGCCACCGGTGCGATTCTCATCGGAACCGTGCTCGACGAACTCGAGCGTCGTGATCTCCAAATCGGCCTTATCACCATGTGTGCGGGTGGCGGAATGGCTCCCGCGATCATCATCGAACGCGTCTGACCGAACTCGGGGATCTCCCCATCTTGGTTCCGCTTCCATACGTGCGCTGACGTTTCCTATTCCGCGCGGGAATCGGTGAACTCACCGATTCGTTCGTCGAACACATCCGTCATGGTGTTGCCATGATCAAAATCGCACTTCGAGACCTGCAGTGGCGGAGCCGTCGAGTCATCGTCGCCGTGTTGGGAGCGTCGCTGGTATTGGCTCTCGCTCTGGTGATGAGCGGGTTATCAGCGGGGTTTGAAAACGAATCCAGGAAGACAGTCGAGCTCGCCCGTGCGACGGGCTGGGTCATCGACGAAGGAGGCACGGGGCCGTTTCTTCAACCGTCACCGCTACCGGTTGCGGTGGTCGATGCTCTCGTCGCACAGGTCGGAGCGCAACACGCTTCACCGCTGCTGTTCGGCAGACAGAGCGTGCACACCGTCGGCGGCGGACCGATCGGTTCTCACGAACACGTGAACCTCGTCGGGGCTCACCCGGGTCGGCTCGGTTCGCCCCTCGTGGCCAAGGGACGGGGAATCCAACGCGACGGGGAGGCGGTAGTGGACGTGACACTCGGAGTGAAGATCGGTGGGCGGGTCAATCTCGGCCGATCAACCTTCACCGTGGTTGGCGAGGTTCGTGGTGCCCGGCTCCTCGCCGGCGTTCCCAATGTGTACGTAACACTTCGAGATGCCCAAAAGCTGGCGAGCAACGGCCAGAACCTGGCGACAGCCGTTGTGGTCGACCGTGCGGTGACGAACCTTCCGAAATCGACCAAGCTGATGAGCAACGCGGACGCTCGAATTGACGGGCTGCGCCCGGTCGTCAACGCGCAAAAAACCATCGCCATGGTTCGGTCGTTGTTGTGGCTCGTCGCAGCACTCATCGTCGGATCGGTCATGTATCTCAGCGTGCTGGAGCGGACCCGCGACATTGCGGTGTTGAAAGGTATGGGCGCGCGGTCATCTTCCCTGGGCGCCAGCCTCGCCGTTCAAGCCGGCGTTCTCGGGCTGTCGGCGGCGGCCATTGCCGGCGTGCTTGCGCAACTCCTTGCGCCCCTCTTCCCGTTGTCGGCAGAGATTCCCTCCATGGCGTTTCTTCTTCTTCCGTTCCTCTCGGTGGCGGTGGGACTGCTGGCGAGCCTTGGGGCCGCAAAGCGACTGTTCTCGGTACAACCGGCCCTTGCGTTCGCAAGCTGAGCCGTTCCTCCTTAAACGTATGTACACCTTCTTCTGATGGAGCGCGCAATGACTATCCTCGAACCTTCTACTCGTACGTCCCCACCCCGGTCACCGGGTCAATTCGAAGTCGTCGGGGGCCGTGACGTTCACGTCCGCGGACTCACGATCGCCTACTCGCAGGGAGGGCAGGTGGTCACACCCCTGAAGGGCTTCAACCTGTATGCGCCCGCTTCACGGGTCACGGCAGTCATAGGCCGGTCCGGATCCGGGAAGACATCATTGCTTTCCTGTATCGCCGCGATGCTCAAGCCGGCGGCAGGCGCAATCTGGCTGGGCGGGATCGAGGTGTCCGCCCTGAGCGGCCACCTGCTCGACCACTATCGACGCAATCATGTCGGCGTCGTTCATCAGTCCTACAACCTGATCCCGAGCCTTTCGGCTCTCGAAAATGTTGTTGTTCCCCTTCGGCTGGCCGGAGTATCGCGGCGCGAATCGTCCGAACGGGCGGAGACACTCCTTGACGAGCTGGGGCTCATTCGCTTTGCCAAGTCGCACCCGGGCAACCTTTCGGGCGGACAACAGCAACGGGTAGCGGTCGCCAGAGCCCTTGCGACCAATCCTGCCCTTCTGATCGCCGATGAGCCGACGGCACATCTCGACGGGTCGTCGGTGGAAGATGTGTGTCAGCTCCTGCGCACGATTGCCGACGCGGGCCGAACGGTCATCATGTCGACCCACGATGAGCGGCTCCTCCACGTGGCGGACCAGCAGGTGCAGTTGTAAGCGCGCTTTGCAGGTTCGCCTTATAGGCGGGCTCGTAAACTTCCGACCACAAGCCGCTGCGTACTCGTGCTAGATCTCGAGTTGTCGGCGTCCTCGTCGTTTGCCCTCGTACATTGCTGCATCGGCTCGGCGCACGAGGTCGCGGCGATCGCGTCCGTGCCCGTGAGCGACACCGACACTGCAGGTCACGCGAACGAATTCGTCGCCGATTTCGATGGGTTCGGCGATGTGGCAGGAGATGATGCCGGGATCCAACGGTGGCTCATCGGGAGACTCGAAAACTCGCAGGAGCACGAACTCATCGCCGCCGATGCGGGCGACCAGGTCCGTTGGTAGCGAAAGCGTGGTGAGGCGACTTGCGATCTCGAGGAGAACGAGGTCGCCAGCCTCGTGTCCGTACGTGTCGTTTACGTATTTGAAACTGTCGACGTCGACAAAGGCCAGAGACACGGCGTGTGCCTCGTCGATGGCTCGCAGACCGGCTCGAAACGATCGGCGGTTTCGAAGTCCGGTGAGCCCGTCGAATTCAGCATCTTGGCGAAGGCTCTTGCGGTCTGCCTCGCTGTCGAGGGCGAGCGCGACTCGCCGCGCAACGGACTGGGTGAGGGCAATCGTGAAAGGTCGGACATCCGAAAACGATGAGCACGTTTCGAGTACACCGATCGACTCGCCCGTTCGGTTGGAGACGACGGGAACGACCATGTCCACTCGATCTTCGACGACGGCCACCCATCGCGCGTCATGTCGATGATCACCAGCGCTAATCGGAGCATGTGGCGATGAACCGACACAGACTCCGTTGAGGTCGAACACGGCGGCAAGCGCGTTGCTCGTGCCGCCGGTTTCCAGCGCGTCGAGGAGCTCTCGGAGAACGACATCGATGGTGGTGCCAGCGGCGGCCGCGTCGAACGCAGCAACCGTACTCAGTTCCTGGTTCCCCAACGTGAGTTGGAGGAGATAGCCCTCCACTTCAGGATCATCGACGAGATTGAGCATTCGCAGGGCGACCCGACGCCACGTTCCCTGTGGTGACTTCAGACGGACGACGAGTTCGTACCGTCGATCCATGGTGTACGTCGTGTCGGCTGCGCCCTTCTGCCCGACACGGAAGACGTCCTCACAGAGAGCAAGGTCGTCGGGGTGTGTAGCCGCAGAAAGTGGGTTCGGCGCGGTTGGATCGAGGGCTACGAGATTCGTGAGCGATGGACTCGCCCAGATCGGGTTCGCATCCCGATCCAAGAAAATGTACGCGAGCGTCTCGTCTTTCGTAAGGGCCGACAGCACCCGGGACCTGATTCCCATCGTTTCCTCATCGGTTCATCAACTCGTCCGCTGAAGCGTGACTTCGAACTGACCACCATGCAACCACGGGATTATGTCCTCGATGAATTCCGTCGTCGACGGGGCCGAGTTACGACGACGGCGCTGGGGTCGAGGGCAGACCGAACCCCGTCGCGAAAACGCGCGAGCATGACGCCCCAGGCACGCTCCATATACGGAGCCTCGGCAGCCGACCGGACATGTTGGTGTAGTTCGAGGTGGCACCCCGACGGACGTGGTGTGATCTCGAGGTAGGCGCGCTGGCCTGCGCCGGGAACGGGGACCTGTTCTGCCTCGAAGTCCCACGTCATGACGATCAAAGAGGGCGCCACGGCATGGTCATACGTGCCGCGAACGCGCAGGCCCCATTCCATTTCGGCCGCAAATCGCCCGTCGATCAACGAGACTGGTACGCCTGCCCAACGGCTGTAGAGCGCTGGATCAGTGAAAGCACGGAAGGCATCGCTCTGGCTGCACTCGGCATCGGTCTCGACGGTCACCACCGTACTTGTCCGACTCGATGCCGTCGGGTGAGGCGTGGATCCGGGAAACCACTTTTCGTCGTCTTCGCGAAGGAGGGGTCGTAGGCCGCCGACCGCGCTTCGATCGGCGCGGTAACGACGAAACGTCCCGTCCACCCGCATCGTGACCAGACCGGCGCGACGCAATGCTCGGAGGTGCTCAGAGATGGTTGCTGCACCGAGGTCGAAGGACGCGGCGATCTCGCCTGCGGGGAGTTCACGTTCCCAGACGAGCCAAAGGATCTCGCGCCGCACCGGTGACGAAAGCGCGTGAAGAATACGCTGCGTTGCCGAGTCGCTCACGAAAGGCGTCGCGTCAATCGATCCAACGGGAGTCGTCGATCAACGACGTCGGAGAATCTCGACCCCGGGACCGGAACAGTCGTCGATTGCCGGGCTCCTACCGACCATCGCCAGAATGAGCGACATCGCCGGACCGCGTACCTCGGGTCCCTCGCCAGCCGTCCATTCGATGTCGTCGGCCACCAATCGAAGCCCGGTGCTGCGCTTCTTCCCGTTGAGCGGCTTTCCGGTCTTGAGATAGGCATTGGCAACGGCGACAAGATGTTCGCGTGGATGTTGGCCCTTCGACCCGAGGGCTCGCCGGATGTCTTCACCATGTACCACTATCTCGCCAAGCGCAACGTACGCCGGTCCGGGTGGCTTTCGGGTGCTCCCGACGATTCCCTTGAACCGTTCGAGCACTTCTGACGGAGTGCCGGTGGCATATTGCACGAGGTCATTCTCGACGACACGGTCGAAGTTGAACCCGGACTTCACGAGTCCGGCGAAGAAATGCGGTGCGGTGATGTTCGCTGCGGCGATGAGATGCCCGACGAGCTGTTGGACGTTCCATTTCGCGCAATAGGTGGGCATAGTCCACTGTTCGGGCGCGAGGCCCTCCAAGAAGGTCGCGAGCGACGCTCGCTCGGCTTGCACCATTGGTATGAGGTCGGCCACGGGTCAGCCCATGCCCGGGATCTCGGGAATCCGGACCGTGCCGCCGCTCGCCAGCGGAGGGCGACGTTTCGCTACGTCGCCGTGATATGCCAACACGATTGTGCCCATTTTGGGTGCCTTTCGTCTGCGAACCGTATTTCGGTTTCGGCCGAAGTATGCGCCGCTTTGCCCTCGACGTCAACAGAGATCGCGTCGACAGCCGCCTCAGCCGGGAGCGCGTCCGGCAGAGTTGGTCCCGCGAACCGTCAGACGTCGTGCTCGTTGTCAGAAGAGGAGCACGAGGCGACCCCTTGTGCCGCCGGCTTCGAGGATGCGGTGGGCATCGGCGGCGTTCTCTGCCGGGAACGTCTGTGCGACCCGCAAGGTGACCAGTCCGTCTTCGACCATCTGACGCAATTCATCGAGTTTGGATTGAGCCGTCACGTATTCGCGCACCCAGGTGGTGTGGAACGTGATGCTTCGCATTGGCTCACCTTCGAAACCTCGTACGGAGACGAACGACCCACCCTCGCGTACGGCCGGCAGAAGCGCCGCCATCTGGACGGAGCCATCGGCGACCGCATCGACGCCGTTGGGCGCCAACTGGAGAATGCGATCGGCGACGTCGGGCCCGCGTAGAACCACATCGTCGGCGCCCAGGGACTGCACGAGGTGCGTGTCGGAGGCTGCTGCATCAGCAATTACACGCAGTCCAAGCGCCTTACTCAATTGGACCATGTATCCGCCGTAGGCGCCGGCAGCACCGGTGATCGCGATCGTCTGACCCGCATGAAGGGCAAGTTGGTCCAATGATAAGCGCGCAGTCAATCCGTTCATCGGCAGCGTCGAAGCCTCGACGATGGAGACGTTCTTTGGAATCCGCACCGCAGACTCAGCGGGCACGACGATGTACTCGGAGTACGCGCCATGTGGGCCGGGGAGCACGATGGCCATGACCGCATCACCGATGCCGTAGGTGGTAACGGTACCCTCGCCGATCTCGTCGACCGTACCTGCCGCATCCATCCCCGGAACATGAGGGAGCGGGTACTGGCGAAGCATTTCCGCTCGAGAGCCATTGCGGGTGTAGGTATCGGTGGGGTTCACGGTGGCCGCGGCGACCCGAATCCGAACCTGTCCGGGACCGGCGTGCGGCTCCGGGACGTCGAATACCCGTAACTCCTCGGGCCCACCGTACTCATTGACTCCGACCACTCGCATGACGTGAAGCTAGCGCACCATGATCATGTCGAGGGCGGGCGGCTGGCGCATCCGCCACCCGGGTCGATATGGTCGGTACATGGTTTCGTCGTTCCTTGCCTCGCCTCTTCGTTCGGAAGTTGATCCGGGGAGCGAGGCGTTTCAGCGAAATCGGGCCGACGTGTTGGAGCAGCTCGGTGTGCTCGACGAGTTGCTTCGCCAGGCCGAGGCGGGCGGAGGCGAGGCTTCAATTGCCCGAATGCGGTCACGCGGGAAGCTGCCGATTCGGGAACGAATTGCGAACGTGTTGGACCCCGACAGTCCGTTCCTGGAGATCAGTCCGTTAGCCGGATTCGACTCCGACTACAACATCGGCGGTGGCATGGTCGTCGGGATCGGCGTGATTGCCGGCACGGAGTGCGTGATCATGGGAAATGACCCGTCCGTACTCGGGGGTGCGTTGACGCCCTACGCGGGGAAGAAGTGGTCGCGTGCCATAGAGATCGCCCGGGAGAACAACCTCCCGTACATCAGCTTCGTGGAGTCCGCCGGGGCGGATCTTCGCGTGGAGGGCGGCACCGGTGGTGGACGAAAAGCGACGACAACCCACTTCGCGGAAAGCGGACGACCGTTCTATGAGCTGATCGAGCTTTCCAAGCTGCGCATACCATCTGTATGCATAGTATTCGGTTCGTCGACCGCGGGAGGTGCTTATCAGCCCGGCCTGTCCGACTACGTAATCGTCGTGAAGGAGCAATCGAAAATCTTTCTTGCGGGTCCACCTCTCGTGAAGATGGCGACGGGGGAGGATAGCGACGACGAAACCCTGGGCGGAGCTCGTATGCATGCAGAGGTTTCTGGACTCGGTGACTACTTTGCCGACGATGAGATGGATGCAATTCGCATGTGTCGAGAAGCGGTCTCGCATCTGAACTGGAGAAAGCCGGGACCCGCACCGAGGTCGGCCGTGGAGGAACCGATCCACGAACCCGAGGAGCTCCTCGGCTTGGTCAGCCGTGACCTTCGTCAGCCCGTCGACGTTCGCGACGTGTTGGCCCGCGTCGTTGACGGATCCCGGTTCGAAGAGTTCAAGCCACAGTGGGGTCCCACGATGATTTGTGGCTGGGCCGAAATCCACGGATACCCGGTTGGTGTGCTCGGAAACAACGGTGTGATCTATCCCGACGCGTCACAAAAGGCTGCGCACTTCATTCAACTCTGCAATCAGATCGATGTCCCGCTCGTCTTCGTACAAAACGTCACCGGGTTCATGGTCGGGCGCGACTTCGAGGCAGACGGCATCGTGAAGAAGGGCTCGCAGTTGATAAACGCCGTGAGCAACTCGACGGTTCCTCACCTCACCGTGGTGATCGGTTCCTCCTACGGCGCCGGTACCTACGGCATGTCGGGGCGCGCGTTCGGGAATCGCTTTACCTTCAATTGGCCCACGGCCAAAATCGCCGTCATGGGGCCGAAACAGATCGCGGGCGTCATGTCGATGGTGCGTCGAGGACAGGCGGCTCGCAAGGGCGTTCCGTTCGACGAAGCCGAGGACGCGGCGATCGTTGCGATGGTCGAGGACGCCCAGGAGAAGGGCTCGCTTGCGCTCGAGTCGACCGGTTCGGTGAGCGACGACGGCATCATCGATCCGCGTGATACTCGTGCCGTGCTCGGTATGTGCCTCTCGGTTGTGCGAAATCGTCCGATCGCCGGCGCAGCGAACTATGGAGTGTTCCGACTATGACTACGAGCCTGTCGCCCATGCATACGGGTTCGCCGTTCACCACGCTGTTGGTGGCGAACCGTGGCGAGATTGCTCGCCGTATCTTCCGCTCGGCCCGCGCCATGGGTCTGCGCTGTGTTGCGGTCTACGTCGATGCCGATGCCGATGCTCCGTTTGTGAAGGAGGCCGACGGGGCGGTGCGCCTGGCGACGAACTACCTCGATGGGGAAGCCGTTCTCGCCGCCGCAGCGCTGTCGGGCAGCGAGGCGATTCATCCCGGCTACGGATTCTTGTCGGAGAACGGTGCCTTTGCGGCTTCGGTGATTGCCGCGGGCCTTCGGTGGGTTGGTCCGACGCCCGACGTGATCGAGGCGATGGGCGACAAGCTTGCGGCGAAACGTGCCGCGGTGGAGGCGGGTGTTCCCACGCTGCCCTCGACCGACGACCCGAGCAATGGTGATGCCATCGGCTATCCGCTTCTCGTCAAGGCGGCCGCGGGAGGCGGCGGGAAAGGGATGCGTGTCGTCGAACATGGTGGCGACTTGGCGGAGGCCGTTGCTTCAGCCCAGCGCGAAGCCCTCGGTGGGTTCGGCGATTCCCGCGTTTTCCTCGAACGTTATGTCGCGCGGTCGCGTCATATCGAGATTCAAATCCTTGGCGACGAGCACGGAAATCTCGTACACCTCGGCGAACGTGAATGTTCGATTCAGAGGCGACACCAAAAGATCATCGAAGAGTCACCGTCGCCGATTGTCGACGCCGCGATGCGAACGGCCATGGGTGATGCAGCCCTTCGATTGGGTAGCGCGTTGGGGTACCGGTCCGCTGGCACGTTCGAGTTTCTCGTCGACGATGCGACTCGCGAGTTCTTCTTCCTGGAGGTGAACACCCGCCTGCAGGTTGAGCATCCGGTCACCGAAGAAGTGACGGGCATCGATCTCGTTCGCGAGCAGCTCCGTATCGCGGCCGGTGAACCGCTCGGTTACGAACAAAGCGATATCACGTTCAACGGTTCGGCGATCGAAGCGCGTCTCTACGCCGAAGATCCCGAAGGTGGTTTCCTTCCTGCCACGGGAACGCTTCGGGCCTTCGCCCCGGCGCCTGAACCCCGGGTCCGATGGGACTCGGGTGTGGAGGAAGGTTCCATTGTGAGCGTCAACTTCGACCCGATGCTCGCCAAGGTGATTGCTCACGGACCGACCCGCGCCGATGCTGCCGGGCGACTCGCACGAGCACTGGAACGCCTTCACCTCGGAGGGGTGGTCACGAACCGCGACTTCCTCGCGGCAACGCTGCGAAGTCCTGCGTTCTTGGCCGGTGACACCACGACCGACTTCATCGATCGTATTGCGCCACAGCGCGCGCTCTCACTCGATGACCGCGCCATGAAGCGAGCCGCGGTCGCCGCCGCGCTATGGGCGCAAGCGATGAATCGAAAATCAGTCGGTGTGCTCGCCGGCATGCCTTCGGGATGGCGGAACTCGCGAATGCCATATGAACACGTATCATTCGGCGTCGGAGACCGAGTCGTCCATGTGTCGTATCAAATGCAGCGTGATCGTTCGTTCCTGATCGCCGGGAGCGAACCAGGCACCTCACACCAGGGCGTCGTGCATTCGTGGGATCCGGAATCGATCGATATCGCTATCGACGGACGCCGATGGTTGGCGAGAATCACCCGCCACGACGACGTCGTCTATGTCCAAGTTCCCCAGGGCACCGTCGCATTCACGAGGCACCCTCGATTCAAGGCGCGAGGGGATGGGTCGGGAGGAGGCAGCGGCGGGATCGCTGCGCCAATGCCGGGCGTTGTCCTCGACGTTCGCTGCGCCGTCGGCGATGTCGTGAGCGCGCGGCAGGTCCTCGTGGTCCTCGAGGCCATGAAGATGGAACATCACGTCAAGGCGTCTGTCGAAGGCGTCGTTGCTGAGGTTCGGGTGAAGCCTGGCGATCAGGTGGAGAACGGCGTTCTGCTGCTGCGCATTCACACCCCCGGCGAGTAGGCCCCCCTCGGACCTTCAGCGGGAGTCGGACTCGCGAAGACCTGTGGTCTGTGGATGTGCAGCGAGTGCGTTCTTGATGACGGTGGCGAGCGAGTTGCATTCCTGCTCGGGGTCATCGCCGGCGCTGCGCTTGAAAAACCCCTTCTTTTTGGTTTTCACTTCGATCGATACGGACAGCTCGGGGTCGTCGTCTTCGCCGTACACGACCACGACGCCAACATGCTCCCCGATCGCAAAATCCAGATACCATCCGAAGTCCTCGGCGATGGGCGCGTTCGACGAATCGATGGCGTACCCACGGCCACCGAGTTCGCTTCGGAGAAATTGCATCAGCGACCAGCCGTACATGTTGTCGTTGACGAGTTGCGCATCTTCGGCGCAACGAGCGAACACCGGGTTTTTGAACGTGATGAGGCGGCTCTGTTTTGGCACAGCGTGAATGTACGTCGCCGGAGACCTCAGTGCACGTATCAACACCCACCTGATCGGTGTGCACACCTCCGTCGCATTCGTCGTACCTGCTGCCTCCCGGGCCTCGCCGCACTCCAACTCCAACTCCGACTCGGGCGGGGTTGCACTCCAACTCGGTGATTTTGTCCCAAAAAGTGGGTCTGAAACGGCGAGTTGGAGTTGGTGTTGGTACGTCAGGGGTGGGTGGCGAGCGACTGCGCCAGGCGGTCGACGACGCGCATTGTGGGCAGGCACTGGGCGACGCTGGCGTTGGGCTCGCGACCCTCGCGAATTGCTGCGACGAACTCTCGGTCCTGGAGTTCGATGCCGTCGTTGGAAATCGCCACACCGGTCAGATCCACGGCGTTTTCGTGGCCGTCGACGAGGTCGTCGTAGCGAGCAATGTAGGTACCCTTGTCGCAGATGTAGCGGAAGAACGTGCCCAGGGGACCGTTGTTGTTGAACGAGAGCGCAAGGGTGCAGAGTGCGCCCGAGATCGGTGCGCGTAGCCCGATCGTCATATCCATAGCGATGCCAAGTTTCGGGTGAAGTGGACCCTGCTGGGCCCACGCGACGTCGGGCTCTTCGCCAGTTTGATAACGGAACAGGTCGACGGTGTGGCAGGAGTGGTGCCACAGGAGATGGTCGGTCCAGCTGCGATGCTTTCCGAGCGCGTTCGTGTTTTCCCGTCGGAAGAAGAAGGTCTGCGCAACAAGATGCTGCAGAGACAGCTCACCACGCACGACGTGATCGTGAACGAACTGATGGGAGGGATTGAATCGGCGCGTGTGACAGACCATTGCGCTGACGCCGGTTCGCTTCTGCGCGGCGACGACGGCTTCTGCATCCGCGAGTGAATCGGCCATCGGAATCTCTATGAGCACGTGCTTTCCCGCCTCCATGATCGCGATCGCTTGGGATGCGTGAAGTTGCGTTGGCGTCGTCAGAATGACCGCGTCGACGCCGGGCTGACTCATTGCCTCGTGCAGATCGAGTGTCCAGAACGCGATGCCGCGTTGGGCAGCAACCTCCTCGGTATCAGCCGCGTTGCCGCCGGCGATGCTCACGACCTCCACATCTTCGATTCGAGCCAGGGCATCGAGATGCTTCTGCGCGATCGCGCCTTCACCGGCGATGCAAATCTTCATGAGGTCTCCACGGGCAGTGTTGCCGTCGTCGCTTCCGACAGTTGTCGACAGTATTGTAGACAATATGATCATCGACTGTCACGGCCATTACACGACCG
Source organism: Acidimicrobiia bacterium (assembly GCA_031418035.1). GTDB lineage: Bacteria > Actinomycetota > Acidimicrobiia > Acidimicrobiales > JANYDT01 > JANOYY01. The sequence continues at coordinate 1,503 of JANOWU010000189.1, read as the reverse complement.
CTCCGTCAGCCCTCGGTGACTACCGCAGCGCGCAAAAGGATGCATTGACGCGGGACCCGTTTCATGTGGGTGAGAAGGGGTTTGTCGATATCGCCGACGACGACATCCGCGAGAGTCTGGAGGGTGCCCAGCTGAAGTTGCAGCGCGAGCGTGGCACCGATCTCACGATCTTCTCGCCCCGGGCAAGCTGGATGGGCCATCACCTCGGGAACGAGCACACGAGCCGATTCTGGACGGAGCACTGCAACGATCTCATCCGCCGGGTCTGCGATCTGTATCCGCAGAGTTTTGCGCCGGTGTGCCAGCTTCCGCAGTCGCCGGGCGTGGCGATCGACAGTTCGGTGGTTGAGCTTCGGCGCTGCGTGGAAGACATGGGGTTCATCGGTTGCAATCTCAACCCCGACCCATCCGGAGGATTCTTCACGGGACCGGTGCTCGGAGATCGATATTGGTATCCCATCTACGAGGCGATGGTGGAACTCGATGTACCGGCGATGATCCACGTGTCGCAGTCGTGCAACGACCATTTGCACACGACGGGCTCGCACTACCTCGGTGCAGACACCGCGGCGTTTCAGCAGTTGTTGATGTCCGACGTCTTCACGGACTTCCCGACGATCAGGTTCATCGTGCCTCACGGAGGAGGAGCCATCCCGTATCACTGGGGCCGATTCCGCGGAATCGTGCAAGACCTCAACATGGGCCGACTCGAAGACCTCGTATTGAACAACATCTATTTCGACACCTGTGTGTATCACCAGGCGGGCATCGACCTTCTCACGCGGGTGATCCCCGTCTCGAACATCTTGTTCGCCTCGGAGATGGTCGGTGCGGTACGCGGTATCGATCCGCTCACCGACAACTATTACGACGACACGCGTCGATACATCGACGCGGCGGCGCTCTCAGACTCAGATCGTAAGCATATCTACGAAACGAACACCCGAAAGGTGTTCCCGAGGCTGTCGCTATAGCCCTACTCGTCGGGGACCACGGGAATGTGCGGCAGTCCGTCGCGTATGACCCGCTTGAGCGATTCGACGGTCGAACGGGTCATCAATGGATCCACGCCGAGTTCCTCGAGCATGGCGGCACTGGCTTCCATCTCATGAAGACGTCGGGCAGCGTGGGGGCCGGTGCCGCGTACGAGTCGAGACAGGAGCGGTGCTCCGGCGGCGGTGATCTCGTTGACCATGTTGTCCCAGAGCCAGTCAGCTTGGCCTGCCGCTTCACCAGCGCGCATAGCTTCGATCACCACAGCAGCGAGGCCCTTCATGAAGACGCTTCGGAGAAGCTTGCGGGTGGCGGCATCGCCCGCCTGTGTGCCCACTGACTCGAGCTCGATCCCGAAGGGTGCCATCATCTCCAAATACCGTTGAGCTCCGGGACCTGACGCCAAGGCCGGCGTGCGAAGGCCCTTGCCCGGGACGGTCGCCATCAATGCGACGTCGACGAACAGGAGTCCCTTGGTTGCGGCGACGTTCGCGAGTTGTTGTTTCAGGC
>JANOWU010000188.1:0-23902 GCA_031418035.1 Acidimicrobiia bacterium | reverse complement strand
TGCTTCCTGCTCCGGCGCGGGCATTGCTCTCCGTTCTTCATGATGTCTTGCCCGCGGAGATCGCACTTCAGCGTGGCGTCACCTTGAGCAATGTTGCCGCGGTCTCTCGCCTGTAGCGCCGCAGCTGCCGGCTGACCCTTCGAGCTTGTGGTGCGTTCGGGCACCTTGTGGTGCGTTTGGGCTGGCCGAACGCACCACAAGGGTGGCAAACGCACCACAAGCCTCGCAGGGCGCGCAACGTCCCTGAGATCGGTGACGGCGAATCCGGTGTTGAGCCAGGACGCACCGGAGGAGAAATACTGATTTTCTACTCAGTTTTTCGGGCGTACAAGCCGAAGTATTGGTATGCCCGCTCGTTATGCGTACAGACAATCGCGAATTGCCGCCCTGATGATTGCGGTTACCGCCTTTTTCGCGCTCGCACCGGCCGTGCTGTCGGCGCCTCGCGGAATCGCAGGTTCCACACCCCTCGAGTTCTCCACTGATCAGCTGGAGGCCAAGTTCCTCCAACACATCAACGAAACGCGAGTGTCGGTCGGTTTGGAAGCCCTTCCCGCAAACCCGGCGATCGTCGACGGGAGTCGACTCTGGGCTGATGCCATGCGAGCTGCCGAAGGCATCTCCCATGACCCGAACCTGAAGATCGCGTACTCGGGAACATGGGTCCGTCTGGGCGAGAACGTCGGTACAGGCCCCGATGTCGAATCAATCGCCGCTGCGTTCGTCGCCAGTCCAAGTCATTACGCAAACATCATCCGACCAGGCTGGGATGCCGCCGGCATCGGTGTGGTCACCATCGGAAACCGCGTGTACGTAGTGCAACGATTCCTCGACGAGGGTCCGCCGCGGAAATTGGCCGGGTTGAGCTTCGCCTCTCGAGGATGATCCCCACGAAGTCTCGTTTCTGCGGTCTCGCCGGGTAGCGTCAATCCCATGAGTTCGCGGGCGTTTCGTTTCGGGGTCCAACTTCGCCAAGCATCTTCGGCACTTGAGTGGCGCGAGTCGGCACGCAAAGCAGAAGATCTTGGCTATTCCACGCTGTTCCTGCCGGACCATTTCGATGATGCGTGGAGTCCCCTCGTCCCGTTGACCGTGGCGGCCGAGGCAACGACGACGCTGAACGTCGGTGCTCTCGTATTCGACAACGACTACCGCCACCCGCTCGTGCTGGCTCGCGATGTGGCGGCGCTGGATGTCATGTCCGACGGTCGAGTGGAGTTCGGCATCGGAGCGGGATGGCTGACCAAGGACTACGAGGAGTCGGGCATTGCGCTCGACTCACCGAAGGTTCGCATCGAACGAATGACCGAGGGGCTCGAGGTCATACATCGTCTGTGGACGGAGGAAACCGTCACGTTCACCGGTCAGCATTACCAGTTGACCGACGCACGTTGTCGACCGAAACCAACAACGCCGGGTGGCCCAAAGGTCATGGTGGGTGGCGGGGGAAAGAAGGTCCTTTCGGTGGCCGCAAAATACGCGTCGATCATCGGGGTGAATCCCGAGTTGACGTCGGGAGCAGTCGGGGTTGAGGCGGCGAAGACCGCAGTTGCGGATCGGTACCACGAACGGATCGGTTGGATACGAGAGGCGGCCGGTGAACGATTCGAGAGCATCGAATTGCAGATTCTCTGCCAGTTCGAGCAGATCACCAACGACCGAGAAACTATGTACGCAAACATTGCCCCTGTCTTCGGCCTCACTCCGGAGGAAGCAAAAGACGTACCGATAGTCGTCGTCGGAACAGTTGACCAGGTCATCGAGGATCTGCGTCGCCGACGAGAGATGTACGGATTCAGCTACGTGGTGGTTCACGACATCGACGCGTTCGCCCCGGTCGTTGCCGCGTTGGCGGGCACCTGAGGCGCAATCGGTGTCCACGAAAACAGAACGCATCGGAATCTTCGGCGGCACCTTCGACCCGATCCATATCGCGCACCTCGCGGTCGGCGTTGCCGCTCGGCACCAGCTGCAACTCGATCGAGTGCTGTACGTCGTTGCGAACGTCCCCTGGCAGAAGGCGCGGACTCGCAACATCAGCTCTGCTGCGGATCGCTTCGATCTGGTGGCGGCCGCCGTGGCCGACACCCCCGGCCTCGAAGCATGCGAACTGGAGATACAACGCGGTGGCGACAGCTACACCGCCGATACTCTCGCGGCCCTGGCCCGGCCTGATCGTGAGCTTTTCTTGATCATCGGATCAGATCTTGTCGACGACCTGACGACGTGGAAACGTTGGGAAGAGATCCCCGCGCTGTGCACGCTGGCCGTTGCTCACCGGCCCGGTGAGGCCGAACGGGGAGAACTCGCGCCAGGGTGGCGTAGCGTAGCGGTACGCCTTCCCGCTCTGGAACTCTCCAGTACCGAGCTTCGAAACATGGTTCGTGAACAGCGCCCGGTGGATTTTTTAGTGCCAGAACCGGTCATACGGATCATTATGGAACGCAACCTCTACAGAAACGACTTATGAACGCACGCTCCGTCCCTGCCCCAACCATTACTCGAGGACCTTCTCGTCAGCGATCGAAGAATCGTGCCGAGGCCACCAACAGCGCCGACATCATGACCTTCGCGCTGCTGGCCGCACGCACGGCCGACGACCGCAAGGGCGAAGGCGTGGTCATTCTCGATGTCTCGCAAACGCTCACGGTCACGGATCTTTTCGTCATCGCGAGCGCGTCGAACACCCGACTGGTCGCCACGATCGCCCGTGACATCGAAGACGCCGTAAAAGAGGCGGGCGGTCCGTCGCCGGTTTCGGTCGAGGGCCTCGACGAAGCGAACTGGGTCTTGATGGATTACGCAGGATTCATCGTGCACATATTTCTTGATGAAACCCGGCGCTACTACGACCTCGAGCGCCTCTTCGCGGACTCGGCAAAGGTCGACTGGCAGGCGTAGACCGGCACGAGTGCCGACGGGGTTGGGGTCCGTCGGCAGGAGACCTGCCCGAACCCGGGGGGCGCCGCGACTATTAGTCGTGCGCGCGGTGCGGCAGCGACCAGAGTCGCTGCGCCTGCGTGGAGCTTAGGGGATTCGAACCCCTGGCCTCTTCCATGCCATGGAAGCGCTCTACCAACTGAGCTAAAGCCCCGAATGCGGAGCCAAAAGCTAGCACGACTTGGAACCATCGTCGTTCGTCGATGTTCGCAAAAGAGTTGCGATGGCCCGTGGTGCGACCCGACGTTTTCCCCGAAGCATTCCCCGAAGTATTGCCCGACGTCTTCGAAGAATCGGCGCCCTGTAGCGGCGGATGGCACATTCGGACGCACGGGCTGTATCGTGCAAAAAACTAACGACGCCCTGAGGAGGGTTCATGTCACGGATCGACCAACAGCTCGATTACCTGGGTAGCATCCCGTTGTTCTCGAGTTGCACGAAGAAGGAACTGAAGACACTTCAGTCGCTCTGTGAACGAGTCGACGTTCCGGCAGGCAAGGAACTGGTCAAACAGGGCACGACCGGGTTCGAGTGTTTCGTGCTGGTCAGCGGGACTGCCGAGGTGTCTATCAACGGCCGTATGGTGACGAGCCTCGGGCCGGGTGCCTACTTTGGTGAGCTGGCGCTCCTCGACAAACAGCCCCGTTCCGCGACGGTGACCACGTCATCGGCGTGCAGTCTGCTCGTCCTCGGTCCTCGGCAGTTCTCGTCGGCGCTCGAGTCCTACCCGGGAATGGCTCAGAAAATGTTGGCCGGCCTGGCGCAGCGACTTCGCGAGGCCAACGCACGCATCGCGATCTAGCTGCGATCTAACTGTGGGGTAGCCCGTCGACGAAAAGAACCCCGACGTCGGAAAGTCCCTCAGAGCCCGGCGCGCTCGGGCAGCTGTGTGAGAACTTCGACGCCGGTCTCGGTCACCAGCACCGTGTGCTCCCACTGAGCGGTTCGTGAAAGGTCGCTGGTGACTGCGGTCCAACCGTCGTCCCACAGGTCGTAGTCGTAGCGTCCCGAGAGCGTGATCATCGGCTCGATCGTGAAGGTCATCCCGGGAACCATGATGGTACGGGCATTGCGGTCGTAGTAGTGCGGCACGTTCGGTGCCATGTGGAACACCTCGCCAATGCCGTGGCCCACGAACGCGTGGACGACGCCGTACCCGAACTTCTTCGCGTGTGTCTCGATCGCTCGACCGATGTCGTTGATCGGCGCGCCGGGACGCACGGCGGCGACCCCGAGATCGAGACATTGCTTCGTGACCTCGATGAGCTGACGACTGGATTCGTCCACATTGCCGACGCCGAACATCACCGAGTAATCGCCGTGAAAACCGTCGAGGAAAATGGTGACGTCGACGTTCAAGATGTCGCCGTCGGCAAGCGGCCGGTCGTCGGGAATCCCGTGACAGATGACTTCGTTCACCGACGTGCACACGCTCTTGAGAAAGCCGCCGTACCCGACGCAGCTTGGGTAGCCGCCGAGTTCGATGTAGGCGTTGTGGGTGATCTGGTCGAGTTCGTCGGTGGTGATGCCGACCTGGACATGGGGGCGGACCTTCTCGACGACCTGAACCGCGGCCTGGCACGCCCGGCGCATCTTCTCGATGGCCTCGGGCGTCTTGACCGGAGCAGCATTGTTTCGCCTGGGGCGCCCGTTGTTGTCGACGTAGTCCGGCCGGATGATGCCCGCCGGAACGGGTCGAACCGGGGACACGCGACCCTTCACCACGCTCGGGATCGGCATGGTGTTTGGGCCCCCGCCGTCTTTGTGACAGCGCTTGAACTTCTTGCCACTGCCACACCAACACGGGTCGTTGCTTTTGATGGTGCCGACGTTCATTGCACCTCTAACGATAGGCCAATCGCGGTCGAAGAACGCACGTCGTGGGCAATAGAGCCGATTCGCCCCAATTCGGGGAAGTAGCGTGGAGTCCCATGTCTGATCCCGCTGGAGTGTCGCTGTCTCGATCATCGGAAACCCCCGCCCACCGCTACGGGGCAGCGCTTGCTGCCCGCATCGAGTCGGCCTGGCAGGACCGTTGGGATCTCGAGGGCACGTTCCATACGCCCAATCCAACGGGTCCATTGTGCGACGGGTTCGATGCCGTCAAGGACGCCAAGAAGCTGTTTGTCATGGACATGTTTCCGTACCCGTCGGGCGCCGGACTTCATGTCGGACACCCACTGGGGTACATCGCAACCGACGTCTTCGCCCGCTTCAAACGAATGACGGGCCACAACGTTCTTCACACCATGGGATACGACGCGTACGGGCTGCCCGCCGAGCAGCATGCGGTAGCGACCGGTCAGCACCCGCGCGTGAACACCGAGCAAAACATCGAGATCATGGCCCGCCAGCTCCGCCGACTGGGCCTCGGACACGATCAGCGTCGAGCGGTGAAGACGACCGATCGAGAGTTTTTGGAGTTCACGCAACGGATCTTCCTTCGCATCTTCAACGCATGGTTCGACCCGGACGCGACCAATCCGTTGGGAGGCAGCGGAGCGGCGCGTCGCATCGATGAGCTCGTCGCCCAGTTCGCAGATGGGAGTCGTCCTACCCCGACCGGGCAAACGTGGGCGTCGCTCAACGAGTCTGAGCAACGTACGCTTATTGATTCGTTCCGGCTGGTGTACTCGGCCGACGTCCCGGTGAACTGGTGTCCCGGTCTCGGCACGATCGTCGCCAACGAAGAGGTCACCGCAGATGGTCGATCCGACCGCGGGAACTTCCCGGTCTTCAAGCGGAACATGCGCCAGTGGCTGATGCGGATCACCGCGTACTCCGAGCGATTGGTCGACGACCTGGATCTGGTCGATTGGCCCGAACCCGTTCGTCTGATGCAGCGCAACTGGATCGGACGGAGCTTCGGAGCTCGCGTCAAGTTTGGCGTTCCGAAGATGGACAAGACCATCGAGGTGTTCACAACGCGCCCGGACACCCTTTTCGGTGCGACGTTCATGGTCCTTGCCCCGGAACACGAACTCGTCGGTGCGCTTACGGTATCGGCATGGCCCGAAGGCACCGATCTACGCTGGACGGGTGGGGCCGCTTCGCCGGCGGAGGCGATCGCTGCGTACCAGACTGCTGCGGCAGCGCGCTCCGATATCGACCGTCAGGTGGAAATGAAGACCAAGACGGGCGTGTTCACCGGCTCGTATGCGACGAATCCGGTGAACGGCAAGGAGTTGCCGATCTTCATCGCGGACTATGTCCTCATGGGGTACGGAACCGGCGCGATCATGGCCGTGCCGAGCGGCGATCAGCGTGACTTCGAGTTTGCGCGACAATTCGGCATAGCGATTGACGCGACGATTCGCCCGCCCGATTCGTGGTTCGCCGAACAGGGCATCGACCCCACCCTGGACTGCGATCGTTGGGGGAGTGCATACGTCGGCGACGGATCGGCGGTCAACAGCTCCAATGAGACACTGTCACTCGACGGGCTGGGCAAAGCCGACGCGATAGCGGCCATGAACTCCTGGTTGGAGTCCAACGCCTGCGGGCACGGAACGGTTCAGACGAAACTTCGTGACTGGTTGTTCAGCCGCCAGCGTTACTGGGGGGAGCCGTTCCCGATAGTGCACGATGAGATCGGCCCGATCGCGCTTCCCGAAGCCATGTTGCCCGTCGACCTCCCGGAGACGGACCAGTTCGCGCCCCGCAGCTTCGACGCCGACGACGCCGCGAGTGAACCGGAACGTCCCCTGGACCGGCTGACGGAATGGAAGAACGTCGAGCTCGACCTTGGCGACGGTAGAGGTAAGCGCACATATGTACGCGAAACGAACGTCATGCCGCAGTGGGCAGGTTCGTGCACGTACTACTTGCGTTACATCGATCCAACGCTGGTCGAAGCTCTGACCGTCGCCGAAAACGAGAAGTACTGGATGGGCGAGAAGGGCGTCGACCTGTACATCGGCGGGGTCGAACACGCAGTACTCCACTTGCTCTACAGCCGTTTCTGGCACAAGGTTCTGTTCGATCTGGGTGTGGTATCGACGCCGGAACCCTTCGCGCGGCTCTTCAACCAGGGGTACATCCAGGCGTTCGCGTACACCGACGCGCGCGGCACCTATGTCGAAGCGAGTGAGGTCGAGGAACGCGACGGTCAGTTCTTCTATCGCGGCGAGCTGGTCAACCGCGAGTTCGGAAAAATCGGCAAGGGCCTGAAAAACATGGTGTCGCCCGACGACATGTACGAGGCATACGGCGCCGACACACTCCGTGTGTATGAGATGTCGATGGGTCCCCTGGAGCAGTCGAAGCCATGGGAGACCCGGGCGGTTTCAGGCGCCCACCGCCTGTTGCAGCGTATCTGGCGGCTGATCGTCGACGAGGACTCGGGTGAGTGCCGCGTCATCGATGCGGCGCCGCAGCGTGACGATCTGGTGGTGCTTCACAAGACCATCGATGCGGTCCGCGCCGCGATGGATGACCTGCGCGTGAACACGCCCATTGCGCGAATAACGGAACTGACCAATCACCTGACGAGCGCGTATCCGAGCGGCGCTCCGCGCGCACTTGCCGAACCGCTGGTGTTGCTGCTCGCACCATTTGCGCCGCACCTCGCGGAAGAGTTGTGGTCGCGACTCGGTCATCCGCATTCGCTCATCAGACAAACGTTTCCGATCACCGACCCTGCGTACCTCTCCTCTGAAACTGTGGAGGTTCCCGTGCAGATAAACGGCAAGTTGCGTGGCGTCGTCGTCGTGCCAACGGGGGCCGACGCGGCGGTTCTCGAAGCAGCGGCCCGGGCCGATGAAAAGATACGCGCACAGATCGACGATAAGACCGTTCGCAAGGTCATCGTAGTCCCCGGACGGCTGGTCAACTTCGTCGTGTCGTAGCGAAAGCCACGGGTGTCGGCCCTGCGGCGCTAGCCTGTCCGGATGGATTTCTCTCGTTCTTCACTTGCGATGCGGTCGATTCGTGCTTTCGCGGCGGTTTCTTTCGTGGTGCCCGTTCTGGCGTCGTGTGCCTCCGACGAACCATCACTCATCGGGACCGACGTGACGCCGACCGAGGCGACCACGACGACACTGCCGGTTCCGACCACGAAGCCCGGCGAGACAACGACCACGCTCAGTCGAGTTGAGTCAGCGAATCTACGTGAGGCGAAGGCGGGGGAGTGTCCGGCCGCTGATGGCTCCTCGCCGAAGAAGCAGAAGTTCGACGGTGAACAGCCGAAGTGCATCGACTTCGCGAAGAAGTACAAGGTGACGATGGAGACCACAAAGGGAACCATGACCTTTGAATTGGACCCGACCATTGCCCCGCGAACGGTGAACAACTTTGTGACGCTGGCCGGGTTCCATTACTTCGATGGCATCACGTTCCACCGTGTGGTCCGCGATTTCGTCATCCAGGGCGGCGATCCCGACGGGACGGGTGGGGGCGGGCCGGGCTACGCCTTTGCTGATGAACTCCCGCAGAAGCCGTATGAGATCGGCTCGCTGGCCATGGCCAATGCGGGTGCCAACACCAACGGCAGCCAATTCTTCATCATCACCGGCCCGAATGGCGCGAGTCTTCCGCCCAGCTATTCGCTGTTTGGCAAACTCACCAGTGGTGAGGACGTGATGAAGGCGATCAACCTTCTCGGTCCGGAGGGCAAGGACGGGCCGCCTTCGTCGCCCGTATCGATGACCAAGGTGACCGTCGCACCGGTCTGATCACAGCGCTTCGTTTACGGCTACTTGGTCGACGACGCTGGCGCGCTGGGCTTCTTGGTCGTGGCGGTCTTGGCCGACTTGGTCTGCTTGGTCGGACGAGTAACCGCGGCAAGGTTCACCGGCTCGCGCGCCGGTGGGGGAAGATCGGTGCCGGCGGCGGCCATGAAGGTCCACGTCACCTGCTGGTCGCCAGCCAGAACTGTGACCTCGTACGACGTTCCTGGAACCAGCGGTTGGCGAGGCATGACGACAACTGCGTTCTTCTGACCGAGTATTGACCGGACGGTGTTCTGCGACGTCGGGTCGGGGTTGCGGTAGCCCGTGTCGATGACACAGTTCTCGAGCGGTTGGCCGTTGGCCGTGACCGTTGCCGTGGCCCCAACGACAGGCTTCGGGAACATCGCGATCAAGCCAAGCCCAGCCGGTGCGCTGTACCCCGGACAGTGCGTGAGCGGGTCAGGGGTCTCGACGGTGAACGTGGTGAGCGGAACAAGAGAACCTCGGCCCGGAAACACGATTGTTTTGTCGGCGACAACCTTCGGGCCGATTCCGCCGATGATGTTCATGACTGCCGCAGATGGGAGCTTGTTTCCTGTCCGCCCCCGCACCGAAGCGTACGCGACGCGCTGGAGCCGCGGTTCGAACAGATGGATCGCATGAAACGGCGCCGCCATCCATCCGTCGATGAGCTCGCGGTCACTGCGTTCCCCACCGGTCCAGCCCCCGAGCACCGATTGTTGACCGGCCTGATGGCCTTCCGGGGTGTACAGCGGGTGAGCGACCGATTCGCCGTGTTGGAGGGACCCGGTGGCCGACAGGTACTCAACGTGTTTCTCGACACCACCCTGCATCGCGGGATCGGAGCCGAGGGCCGTGAGCCCAACGCTGGTTCGGTAGGCGTTTGCGATGTCGAGCCAATGGGCTCCGCTTTGAGCCTGGGCCGGCTGATAGGTCGCTGCCGACACCACACCGCTGATCGCAAGTGTCAGCGCAACAACGGGTCGGGCCATTCCCGTGACGGTTCGAGGGCTTCGTGAGGGACAACGCATACCTGGGTTTTTCGACACGAACGGCGATTCTCTCAAGAAAAAGTTCACTGATAGTGAAATTTCTGATTCGCAAGGACTACTCCGACGGCGGCTACGCCGTTTGCAGGTCGCGGAGAATTTGTTCCCACGTGCCCGGTGCAGCTTCGTAGGGACCGTAGAAGCTGAGGCGATCGATGACACCCGCGTACCGTTGTTTCAGCGCGTTGGCCACTTTGTCCGGCTCCGCAACGACCGCGAATGCCGACAGGACCTCGTCGTCGATCGCCTGACCCATTTCGACCCATTTCCCGACCTTGGAAAGGTTGTTGAGCTCGCCCTGCAGGTCGCCCCAGCCGTGGGCATCGAGGACACCTTTGTACGCTGGCGTCGACCCATAAAACGCGATCTGTTGTTTGGTCCCAGCTGCTGCCGTCGCCATTTCCGATTCGTCGCGGCCGGTGACGACGAACGCCGGGATGCAGATCTGAAACTCGGAGCGACTGCGGTTCGATTTGGCCATGCCCCGTTCCAGCGCCGGCATCGTCACCTCGCGCAAATAGCGCTCCGTGGTGAATCCGTGGGCCAGGAAGCCGTCGCATACTTCGCCGGCGACTTCGGTCATCATCGCACCGACGCCCGCCAACATCACCGGGGGTGCTCCGTACTCGTTGGGCCCGGGATGAAAGAACGGGCTCATGAGAGTGTGGGTGTAGAAGTCGCCACGAAACTCCAGCTTCGTGCCGTCATTCCACGATGCCCATATCGCCCGCATGGCAAGGATGAACTCTCGCATGCGAAGCGCGGGCTGAGACCATGGCATGGAGAAACGCTTCTCGATGTGAGGTTTGATCTGGCTTCCCAGGCCAAGGATCATCCGCCCACCCGAAAGGGCATGGAGGTCGTTGGCCTGGACCGCCATCGTCATAGGGTTGCGGGCGAACGCCACGGCGATGTTGGTTCCGACGTTGACGCGCTCGGTGGCCTGCGCCGCCATGAGACACTGAAGAAACGGGTCGTGACTCGTCTCTGCGACCCACACCCCGGAGTACCCGGCGTCTTCGGCTCGCTTGGCGCCCTCGCCTGCTCGTTTCCAGTCGGACCCTGCGCCACCATCAATTTTCATGATCGAAACGCTACCCGGACCGGTCCGAAACCGAGAAATTTGGCGACGGTCAGTCGGCGACTCGAACGACGTACCTGCCGCGTGCCTGCCCGGCTCGAATCGCGGTGAGGGCAGCCTCGAGGCCGTCAAGACCGATTTCGACGCCGATCTCGGCGAGTTGGCCGGGTCGTAGGTCGGTGCCACAGCGGGTCCAGACGGCGCGCCGCGAGGCCATGTCGAGTTGCACGGAGTCGATACCCAAGAGGGCGACGCCGCGGAGGATGAACGGGAGCACGGTCGTGGAGACGGCGACGCCACCGGTGAGTCCACTGGCCGCGACGGCACCGCCGTAGCGGGTCGTGCGCAGCGCGTACGCGAGCGTCGAGCCACCGACGCAATCGACCACGCCGGCCCAGCGCTCTTTGTCCAGGGGACGTCCTTCGCCGGAGGTTTCGGCGCGGTCCAAGATCTCGGTGGCGCCAAGGGCAGTGAGGAACGCATGCTCGGATGCCTTTCCCGTGCTCGCCGCGACCGTGTACCCGCGCCCGGCGAGCATGCTTACCGCCATCGATCCGACGCCTCCGGTGGCGCCGGTCACGAGCATCGGCCCGTGGGCTGGGGTGAGGCCTCGTTGTTCGAGCGCGTGGATGGACTCGGCGGCCGTAAAGCCGCCGGTGCCGATGACCATGGCGTCGCGTCCACTCAACCCCGCGGGGAGCGCCAGGACCTGCGCGGCCGGAACGCGGCAGTAGTGGGCGTAGGCACCATGGCGAGCAACCCCGATGTCGTATCCATGGGCAATGACCTGCTGCCCGATGGCGAACTCGTTGCTCGACGTCTCGATGACCTCGCCGGCCAGATCGACGCCGGCAACGAGGGGGGAAATACGCGCCACAGCTCCATCGGCCAACGTTGCGAGGGCGTCTTTGTAGTTCACGCTCGACCACTCGACACGAATCGTCACCTCGCCATCGGGAAGTTCGTCGGCGCGCAGTGTTCCCAAACCGCGTGTGAGGGACGGCTTGCCCTCCGCATCGGTGCCCTTCGTCGCCAAAAAGGCCGGGAAGCTTTCAGGAATTGTGGATGCTGGCATGAGTCTCCTGCGAATGATCCGGTGATGGCCGGAGGTGACGGGGGTGAGGTTCGAATGTTATCTGTGTACATATTGTAGATGCACATATGAAAGTAGTATGTTTACATACTATGTGTGTGCTCAAAGAAACTACTGTTCGCGCAGGAATTTCTCTAACTCGGCGGCCAGTTCGTCGCCGGTGGGGAGATTGCCCGAATCAAAGGATTCGCCGGTTGATCGAGCGCCAGCCCGCTGTACTGCCTCGGCATCGACCTGCGCCTCGAGGTTCCGGATCATCTCGAGATGCTCAGGATTTCCGGCCACCAGCTGTTCGATCTGGGCAAATGCACTGTGACCTCGTGCGTGGAGATCCTGGGTGTCGACGACGAGCCCGGTAAGGCGGGTGAGACAGTCGACGATTGCTGCCGACGCCGCCGGGTAGGGCATGGTCGCCACGTAGTGGGGAACCCGGGCCCAAATGCCGACCGCAGGCTTTCCGGCGTCGGCGAAGCCCCGTTCGATCGCGGCCTGAATACCGCCGGGAATCTCAAATGCCGATTCGATGAATCCGACCCGTTCGGCGAGTTCGATCGTGGTGGCGGTCGATCCCAACGTCACCGATCGTGTGTGGGGAGCCGGAGCCGGAAATGCGCCGAAGCCGACACATAAGCGGACGTTCAACTCCTCGGAAATCTCCATGACTGCCCGAACGAAACCGTGCCAGCGAAAATCTGGCTCGGGACCCGTGAGAACAAGAATGTCCTGCCCGACGGTGTCTCGACCATGGCGGATCTGAAGCCGTGGCCATTTGAGCGACTCGTTGACGCCATTAACCAGGCGCATCACCGGCCGACGAGCACGTTGATCGATCAGCTCGTCGATGTCGAAGGTGATCAGTCGGTTGGTCCGAATCTGAGCTTTGAGATGCCCGACGGCCGCCGCAGCCCCGTAACCGGCATCGATCCACCCGTCGAGGGCAACGATGAGCACGGGGTCTTTGAGTCCTTCGGGTACCTCGGCGTCCCAGCTGTACAAGGCCGTCATCGGGAAGTCTCCAGTTCCTGTTCGGCGAGTTGGGCGAGGTTGATCACTTGCGTGTTGTATTCCTCGAAATCAAAACCGTCGTTCGCCATGGCACCAGTCTTGTAGCGGGTATAGACACCATCGAGGATACAGGCGAGCTTCCAATATGCGAATGCCACGTAGAAGTCAATGTTCGACACGTCAAGGCCGCTTCGTTGTTCGTACGTGGCGAGCAGCTCCGGTCGACGGGCAAAACCATCCGCCATCGTCGGCGCGTAGCCGAGCGGTGGATTGGGGTCGCCCGGCTCGGGGGAGTACACGAACAACACGCCCAGATCGGCCAGCGGATCGCCAAGTGTGCATATCTCCCAATCGAGCACCGCAACTATGTCGCCGGCATCGTTCACCATCGTGTTGTCGAGGCGATAGTCACCGTGAACAATGCTCACCCCCTGTTGAGTTGGTATGCGCGCAGATAGTTTTTCGAACACGGCGTCGACGAGCGGAACCTCTCGCAGTTTCGACGCGGTGAATTGGCTGTGCCAGCGGTTGAGCTGACGGGCGATGTATCCGTCGTGCTTGCCGAGTTGACCAAGCCCCACCGCCTCGACGTCGAGGGCGTGCAGATCGCCAAGTACCCCGACCAGTGATCGACTCACCTTCGCCCGCGTCTCGATAGCCAGCTGTTCCGCGTCTTCCTGCGTTCGAAGGATGAGTCCGTCACGAAATCGCATCACGTAGAACATCCGGTCGAGCACGGAAGGGTCGTCGCAGAATCCCAGTGCTTCTGCGACGGGTACGGACGTTGTGCGGAGGGCAGAGATGATCCGGAACTCGCGGCCCATGTCATGAGCGGAGGGCAGGAGGTGTCCGAGTGGGGGGCGCCGGAGAACGTAAGAGTTCCCGGCCGCGTCGTCGACCCGATAGGTCAGATTCGACCGGCCGCCGGCGATCAGGGTGTAGCGCAGCGGGAGCGTGGCCCCGGGAATCGATTGCGCAATCCACGGGTCGACGGTCGAGCGGTCGATCCCCGCAGGGTTGGCCTCGAACTGTGGTTCTTTGATTTCCGAGGAGTCAGCGGGCGACGGCATCAGGCAAGAACCTACCTGAGCCAGAAGCGGGTAACTTGAGTTGTATGTATTTTGACGTCACAGACGCATCCTTTGAAGTAGATGTGCTTCACCGGTCCCTCGAGGTCCCGGTTGTGGTCGACCTTTGGGCGCCGTGGTGCGGACCGTGTAAAACACTGGGGCCAATCATCGAGCGCGTGATCGACGCGACAGAGGGCAAAGTCGTCCTCGCAAAGGTGAACGTCGACGACAACCCTCGCATTTCACAGACCTTTCAGGTCCAATCGATCCCGGCCGTATTCGCCATTCGAGATCGCAAGATCGTCGACACGTTTATCGGGGCGTTGCCGGAATCGCAGATCCGCACCTGGGTCGCCAAACTCTCCCCGCCCAAGAGTCAAGCCGATCTGCTCATCGACGCCGGTCTCGCCAACGACGACGAAGCTCTTCTCTGGCAGGCGCTGGATCTCGAACCGGCCAATGCACGGGCCGTCACCGTTCTCTCCGGCGTGCTCGCCGACAGCGGACGCGGCCAGGAAGCGCTTGCCCTCCTAGCCCGAATCCCCGAAACAGCGGAGACTGCCACCATTGCCGCACGCGCCCGTCTTGGCGCCTCGGTGCCGGTGCCGGTGCCGGCGTCGGTGGACTCCGGCCCTGTCACGGATCCCCACGAGGCGACGATGGTCGAGTTGGAGGCACTGCTTGATCAGGTCAAGTCCGATGATGAGGCCCGGCAACGCTATGTGGATCTGTTGGCGCTGATGGGCGACGACGAACGAGTCACTGCGATGCGACGCAAGTTGGCCGGTCGGCTGTACTAGCCACCACGACCATTTCGAAGCGAACAT
Organism: Acidimicrobiia bacterium; assembly: GCA_031418035.1. Classification (GTDB taxonomy): domain Bacteria; phylum Actinomycetota; class Acidimicrobiia; order Acidimicrobiales; family JANYDT01; genus JANOYY01. The sequence goes on along the minus strand of JANOWU010000188.1, from coordinate 9,147 downwards.
GACGAAGCGAGCGCTTTTTCGAGTCGGCGCACCGACCGGCGACGCCGAACTCCACGCCAGGGTGGGTCCGAAAGGCCACCTGCTCTGGATCGGTGGGCCTGTGCCGCGCGGAGCGCAGGGAATCACCCTTGGAGGCTGCGTCATCGTTCGAAAATCGGTGGCCCTGGGATCGAGTGCCTTCGACGAGCTGTTGCGCCACGAGCAGGTGCATGTGGCGCAGTTCCGAGAGCTGGGTGCTGCCCGCTTCGTGTTGGGATACGTTCGCTCCTATCTTCGCTGGCGCGTCCGTGGGTACGGACATTGGGCTGCCTATCGCCGCATCCCGCTCGAGGTCGAGGCGCGTTGGATTGCCTCCCAGACGATGTCGTCGTCGCCGGACAACGAACTCTCGATGGCCTAATCGGCCCGGTCGACGAACCGCCGCAATCGCACGCGCCAGCCGGTTCGTTCCGCGGGAAAACACGCGCTCAGGCGTCGTATTCGGCTGATTTCCGTCGGCCCTGGCACCGTTGCGATCGCTGGACGAATACGTTCGAGTTGCCCTCGACGGGTCAGCGCTTCCCCGGGTAGCTGTTCAACGCAGGCAGTAATCGGTGGTTCGCTTCCGTCTGCCTGGAGCGAGAGGGCATCATGATGCGCCAACACGAACGTGCGTCGTCCGCGGATTCAGGCCGGGCGGGCGGGCCGCTGATCCGGCCCGTTGTCGACCCGCCGGCGTACGAGAGCGTGATCACTGCCGTGACTGCGTTTGTGGGTCGGCTCCGTCGGGCCACGACGGCTCGGGTGGTCGACGGTCCACGCCCGCTATTGCTGGTGCTCACGACGCTGGGCATCGGGGGCGCCCTCGGCGGCGCCTTCTGGGTCGGCGCGCAAACCAACCGACGAGATGGAGACGTTCGGCCGCCGATCTCTGTGGCGTCCCCACCTCTTGCGACCCTGCCGCTGATCGGCGCCAACTCCTCGACCGTCACCTTCGTTGCGCCCGGCAGCGCCCCGAACCCGTCACCGGGGCAATCGCGTAACGCGGCCGCGCCTTCTGCAACGTCGTCGCCCATCGCCACGATTGCCGTGCACGCGGCAGGAGCAGTCGTTTCGCCGGCCGTTTACAATCTCGCCGCCGGAGCTCGAGTGGACGATGTCATTCACGCAGCGGGTGGTCTCACCGTCGATGCCGATACCGACGCCATCAATCTCGCCGCCCACGTCGGCGACGGCGAACGCGTCTTTGTCCCGAAGCGCGGCCAGCCGATACCTCCCGTTCAGGCCGGCACCAACGACGCATCGATCGGGGCCGGAGCCAGTGAAGCATCGGCAACCAGTGGCTCGTCCAACGCCTCGAAGATCGTGGATCTCAACACGGCAAGCGTGCTCGAACTCGACTCCCTCCCGGGTATCGGGCCCGCCACGGCGGCCAAGATCATCGACTTTCGTGCCCGTGTCGGGAGGTTTCGCTCTGTCACGCAACTCCTCGAGGTCCCAGGCATTGGCGACGCGAAGCTTGCATTGCTTCGAGCGCGGGTAAAAGTCTGAGTGGATGCGTCGGCTCTGCAACAGGCACCGACCGCAGCCTCACCTTCTTCGACCACCGTCTTTCGAGACGCTGAGCTCGTCGCCGCTGCGGTGGCGTTCGCTCTCGTGGCGAGATTTCGGCCCGCGACCCTCGGTGTGCTCGTTTGTTTCGTGCTCACGGCGTCGATCCTTGGCCTTCTTTCCAGGCTCCGCGACAGCGGTTCGTCAGCGATCGGAAAACTTGCCATCGTGTGTCTCCTCGTGCTCGCCGTCGGTGCACGGTCGAGTTCACGCCTCGGGGATCTCTCGGTCGACAGCGGGCCGATATCGTTTCGTGCGACGCTGCGCACCGACCCGATTTCTGCCAATGGTGCGAGTTCAGTCATCGCAGATGTCGGGGGCGATCGGTATCGATTCCTCGCCAGGGGCCTGCCCGGTGCCGCCATCCGGGGTCTGCAGGCCGGCGACGTGATGGAGGGCCGGGGAAACATCCGGATCGTGTCGAAGCGATCGTGGCGTGTCGCCAAACATCTCGTTGCCGACGTCAACGTGCGCTCGATCGATCGAACGGCGAAGGGAACGCTGCTGGTTCGCTCCACCAACGGGCTCCGCGATGCTCTCCTTGCCAGCGCGGACCATTTTGCGCCGACCGATCGGGCCCTGTTCGCGGGCTTCGTCCTTGGCGACGCCCGTGATCAGCCCGTCTGGGTGACCGACGAGTTCCGGGCGGCCGGACTCACGCACCTACTTGTGGTTTCGGGCCAAAACGTGGCCTTCGTGCTGGCTGTACTGCAACCGGTCCTGGTTCGGCTTCGTCGGCGATGGCGGTTCGTTGCCACGCTCGTTGTCCTCGCACTGTTTGCGATGGTCACGCGGTTTGAGCCATCGGTGCAGCGCGCCGGGGTAATGGCCGCATTGTCGTGTGGCTCGCTGAGCGTCGGACGCCCTCAGGGAACACTTCGGATACTGGCTGTTACCGTATGCGTACTTCTGATCTTCGATCCTCTGCTTGCGTGGTCCGTCGGGTTCGGCCTGTCGGTCGGCGCTTGTGCCGGCTTGGCGATCGTCACCCCGAGGCTGGTGCCGTACTTGAGGGGCCCGAAGTTTCTTCGCGAACCACTCGCCACCACGATCGGAGCGCAAGTGGGCGCGTCCGTCGTGATGGTCCCGATCTTCGGCGGCATTCCCGTTGTGTCCGTGCTCGCGAATCTGCTGGCGCTTCCCGCCGCCGAACCCATCATGTCGTGGGGGATTGCGGTGGGCCTGCCAACCGGTTTCGCCGGACGATTCGTTGGGGATTGGCCGGCTCGACTCGCGCACGTTCCGACGCAGCTCTGTCTCATCTGGGTTCGCTTTGTCGCTCGAACGTGCGCGCAGATTCCGCTGGGCACCATATCGATGATGCATATCGGGTTTGCCGCAATGCTCGCGACCGCATGGCGTCGGCGCGTACGACGGTCGGCGTGCCTGGTGATAAGTGTACTTGGCTTGTTGGTGCCTGCGTCGATCGACTGGTTCACGGCATCCACCGATGGCGGCGCGAGGACCGCCATTGCTGAAGCCGTCACCGGGCTCGGGGCTGATGGACGCGTTGCGCGCCGTCTCGATGTGCTTGTTCTGGATCACGGCGCCTACGTGTTCGATGTTCTGGAAGGATTGCGGCGCGAGCGGATTCGGGCGATAGATCTGGTGGTGGTTCGTTCCGGGGGGCGTCCTCAACGCGATCTGGTTCGCGCGATCAGGGCCCGACACAAGGTTGGTGCGGTGTTGGTGGCCAATCGAGCGTTTGCCGGGTCGATTCGACCCGTGATCGTGGCGAACCCGGGGATGGTGATTCAGGCGGGGAAGTCTGTCGTGGAGGTCGAATCGGTCGACGGGGGTCGCCTGAACCTTCGCTTCGCGGCCGCTGGTCTGGGCTAACTTCGGGCGCGTGGCTGTGGCACTGGTGACTTTGGTTCGGGGCGAAGACCCCACGTTGTTGAACGACACCGTTCGTGCGCTGATTCATGAGGCAGCCGGCGATGAAGACCTGTCGCTCGGTCTCGACGATTTTTCGAGTGATGACTACGAAATCGCTGCTGCCGTCGACGCGGCACAGACCCCGCCGATGTTTACGACGAAACGGGTGGTCGTGGCGCGAGGACTGGGACGGTTCTCGAGTTCGGATCTGGAAAGCCTTCTCGGCTATCTGACCGAGCCGTCTCCGACCACCACGATGATCCTGACGACCGGTGGCGGGGTCGTCGGAAAGAAGGTCGTCGACGCCGTCAAGAAAGTCGGTGCCGTCGTCGAGTCGGGCGCTCCGAGCGGCAAGGCCCGTTCGGGTTGGGTGAGCGAGCGGCTCAACGAGTCCACGCTGCGATTCGATGGCCGAGCGACCCTGCGACTATCAGAACATCTGGGCGACGACCTGGGTCGTCTAGCGGGCATCTTGAGCGTGTTGGGAGCCGTGTACGGAGACGGGGCCCGGATCGGTGTGGATGAACTGGAGCCGTTTCTGGGCTCGGCGGGTACAGGCGCGCCGTGGGACCTCACCGATGCGATCGATCGGGGCGACACGAGCGCAGCGTTGGATCAATTGGCCCGTCAAGTCGGTGCGGGGGAGCGTCATCCGCTTCAGGTGATGGGTTCGCTCCAGGGTCACTTTCTCCGGATGATGCGTCTCGACGGAGCGCAGTGCCGCGACGAGAACGACGCGGCGCGAGCCCTCGGTATAACGGGGAGCACGTTCCCGGCGAAGAAGGCCCTGGCGCAGAGCCGTCGGCTCGGTTCGAACGGCATTGCCCGTGCTGTTTCCCTCCTCGCGCAGGCCGATCTTGACCTGCGCGGGCAGCGAGACATCCCGGGCGATGTGGTGCTCGAGGTACTCGTGGCGCGCCTGTCGAAACTCCCGGCCGCGGGGAGTCGCCGCTAGGCGTCGGCGATCCATGGTTTTGGCGTTACATTCGCAGCCATGGCTACCGCGTTGATCAATGGTGTTCCCGTCCACTTCGAAGACACCGGCGGATCCGGTCCCGTCGTCTTGTTCAGCCATGGATTCATGATGGACCACACGATGTTTGCGGCCCAGATCGATTCGCTTCGCGGCGAGTATCGCTGTGTGGCCTGGGACGAGCGTGGTTTCGGGGAAACACCGTCGCCGACGCCGTTCTCCTACTGGGACAGTGCCAACGATGCCGTCGCACTTCTCGATCACCTTGGCGTCGGGGAAGCGGTCTTCGTCGGGATGAGCCAGGGCGGGTATCTGTCGATGCGCGCCGCGCTGACTCACCCCAACCGGGTTCGCGCCCTTGCACTCATCGACTCCGGCGCGGCAGTCGATGCACCTGAGGTGCTCGAAGGGTACGGAGGCATGCTCGACGCGTTATGCGGCGACGACGAGGCAACGTACGACCTCGTCGCCGCAGGAGTAGGGCAGATCATTCTTGGCGACCAGTCGCTCATCGACGCCTGGACGCCGGTGTGGAAGGCACGGCGCTCCCGTGACCGCAACGATCTTCGCACCGCCGGCCAAACCCTCATCACCCGCGACGACATAAGCGAGCGCCTTGGCGAGATCGCGTGTCCGACGCTCGTGATCCACGGAACCGCCGATGTGGCCATATCGATGAACGAAGCCGAAAAGGTTGCCTCAGGGGTGCAAAAGGGCCAACTTGTCGTCATCGATGGAGGGACGCATGCCGCGAACCTGACGCACCCGGTCGAGGTGAACACGGAACTTCGGTCGTTCCTCGCGTCGCTCTAGGTCGCTCGGTGTAGGGCGGTTGCTGGGCTGCGGTTTCGTCGAACGGCAAACGCCTCGATTCAGCGGCTCAAGAACTCGGTGCCGTGGCGAGGTCGTCGACGACTTCGGCGTTCGGTAAACCGAAGTGTGGCCGGTGGGCACAGCACCTTGCGATCGCACGTTCCGCCGCCCACGATGACTCGTTCACACCTCGCAACCTGACGGTCGAGCGAAGCCGTACGCCTCGCAGAACTGCGCCGTGCAGGCCAAAAGGGTTTCGAAAAACCTCCCTTCCGACTTCAGCACACGTCGTTGACCAGCCAATATGTGGCCGTAACACGATCTCAGAGACGTTGCGAGCGCGAGGCTTGTGGTGCGTTTGCCACCCTTGTGGTGCGTTCGGCCAGCCCAAACGCACCACAAGATGCCCGAACGCACCACAAGCTCGAAGGTCAGCTGCCAGGTGCGACGCTACAGGCGAGAGACCGTCGAAAAGTAGGATTTTCATCACCCTGCTGACGCCGGATCACAGGGAACGATCTCGAACGGCAGACCCAACGACTGAAGCGTGGCCAAGACAGCGTCACGGTCGTCAGTCATGTGCGGATGCTACCGGGGTGGTGCGGTACCCAGACGCGAAGCGACCCCCGCTCGGTGTCATGGGCGAGGGTCGTCGATACCGTCACAAACGTGACGGGGAACTGGTCGGTTTGTCGTTACTTCGAAGCCGAAGCGATGCGCTTCATGAGCTTCGATTTGCGGTTCGCTGCTTGATTCTTGTGAATCACACCTTTGGCGGCGGCCTTGTCGAGACGCTTGATCGCAAGGCGAAGAGCCTCGGTGCCGTCTTCGCCGCCGACGCTCTTCAGCGCAGTCTTGACACGCGTTTTCAACTCGCTGCGGACAGCCTTGTTGCGTTCCTGAGCTTTGGCGTTCGTGAGAATGCGCTTCTTCTGGCTCTTGATATTGGCCATGGTGTAATCGAGCCTGTTCTTCCTGTCACCGCAGCGGGTGAGTTACGTTCAATAACGAGCATCCAAGACTAGCAGTCTTCGGACCGTAACCTCGTACAGGCCCTCGACCCCGTACAATGATCGTTCCCCAGAGGGCCCGAACGTCATTTATGGATATCACGACAATCCGCAACTTTTCCATCATTGCCCATATCGACCACGGCAAGTCGACGCTCAGTGACCGCATTCTCGAACTCACCGGGGCCGTCGATGCCCGCGAAATGCGAGCGCAGTATCTCGACTCGATGGATATCGAACGCGAGCGCGGAATCACCATCAAGGCCCAGAACGTGCGCGTCGTGTGGAAAGGTCACACGCTGCACATGATCGACACGCCGGGGCACGTGGACTTCGGCTATGAGGTCTCCCGGTCGCTGGCGGCATGCGAGGGCGTGGTGCTGGTGGTCGATGCGGCGCAGGGGATAGAAGCGCAGACGCTGGCCAACTGCTATCTCGCCCTGGAGAACGATCTCGAAATCGTGGCGTGCTTGAACAAGATCGATCTCCCCGCCGCTGATCCCGATCGCTACGCGGCCGAGATCGAAAAGGTGCTGGGGATCCCAGCTCGTTCCATTCTGCGGATCAGCGCCAAGTCCGGTGTCGGGGTCCCCGAACTCCTCGATGCGGTCTGCGAACGGATCCCTCCTCCCGAAGGCGATCGTGAAGCGCCCCTGCAGGGTCTCATCTTCGACTCGGCGTATGACCCCTACCGCGGCGTCGTCAGCGCGGTCCGGATCATGAACGGCGTGCTGAAATCGGGTGACCAGGTCTTCTACATGAACGCCAAAGGTCGCCACGATGCCGAGGAGGTCGGGGTCCGCTCGCCGGTGAACCTCCCCGTGAAAGAACTTGGTCCCGGTGAAGTCGGCTACATCATCTGCGGGATCAAGTCGGTTGGCGAAGCGCGTTCCGGTGAAACGATCACGACCTACCAGAAACCGGCCGACGTCGCCCTCGATGGCTACAAGCAACCGAAACCGATGGTGTTTTGTGGTCTGTACCCGATCGACGGCGACGACTTCTCGGTGCTTCGGGAGTCGTTGGAAAAGATGCAGCTCAACGACGCCTCCATCACCTATGAGCCGGAAACGTCACAGGCGTTGGGATTCGGCTTCCGCTGCGGCTATCTCGGCCTGCTCCACATGGAGATTGTCCGAGAGCGTCTCGAACGAGAGTTCAACCTCGCACTCATTGCCACTGCGCCGAGCGTGGAGTATCGCGTCACGATGACCAACGGCGAGGTGATTGCCGTCGAGAATCCAAGCGCGTGGCCCGCAACCACCAACATCGCGACGGTGGAGGAGCCCTACTTCAGGGCCAGCATCCTGACCCCGACGGAGTACACCGGGACGATCATGGAACTGTGCCAGGGACGCCGCGGTGAAATGGTCAAGATGGAATACCTGTCGGCAGAGCGTGTCGAGATGATCTACCGGATTCCGCTGGCCGAAGTGGTCGTCGACTTCTTCGATTCGCTGAAGTCGCGTACGAAGGGCTACGCATCGCTGGACTACGAACCCGACTCCTACCGCGAGTCTCAACTGGTGAAGCTCGACATCTTGATGAACGCCGTGCCCGTCGACGCGTTCTCGTCGATCATCCATCGGGCGAAGGCCGACGACTACGGACGTCGTATGTGCGCAAAGCTTCGCGAACTGATTCCACGCCAGATGTTCGACGTGCCGATTCAGGCTGCGATCGGCGGACGGATCGTCGCCCGCGAAACCGTGAAGGCCCGCCGTAAGGACGTGTTGGCGAAGTGTTACGGCGGTGACATCAGCCGCAAACGCAAACTTCTGGAAAAGCAGAAGGAAGGCAAGAAGAAGATGAAGTCCATCGGGCGTGTCGAGGTGCCCCAGGAGGCTTTCATCTCGGCTCTACGGCTCGACGACTAACGCGAAACCAAACATCGACGACAGGACAATGCCGTGACCGAAACCCCTACCATCCGACGTCGTTCGAATGGATCGAAGCCCACCAATACGTTTCACTCACGACCTTCAAGAGGTCGGGAGAGCGCGTTGCGACTCCGGTGTGGTTCGCAACCGCAGGTGGAAAGATCTACCTCTATAGCGAGCTCAACGCGGGCAAGATGAAGCGGATTCGCAACAACCCACGCGTCGAAGTCGCACCCTGTACGTTCCGCGGCGCCGTGATCGGTCCTACGGTCGGCGGGTCCGCGGTTGAACTCGGCGCGGATCAGGCCCGGTTCGTTCACGATTTGTTGAACCGGAGATACACCTGGAAGAAACATGTCTTCGAGTTCGTGGCGTCGATCCCGAAGAAACTCAAGCTGCAGAGCGAACGCCCCGATGGGTTCTTGGAAATCACCCTCGACTGAACTGACAATACGGGCGACGAGAGAGTTTTCGTGATGGCCGGTACAGTCTCGTCCGTGACTCCTACTGTGGTGGTGGTCGGCAGCGCCAACGCCGACCTTGTCGTCAACGCTCCCAGGTTCCCGAAGCCGGGTGAAACGATTCTTGGTACCGGCTTTGCCGTACACCGGGGCGGAAAGGGGGCAAACCAGGCCGTCGCCGCGTCTCGCGCCGGCGCATCGGTCGTGATGATCGCTCGGCTCGGCAACGACCCGAACGCTTCGATGTTGCGCGAGGGACTGCGCGAAGACGGCGTCATCGACCGCTTCGTCGGAAACTGCAAGCACGACCCATCGGGGACGGCCATGATCACGGTCGACGAGAGCGGGGAGAACACGATTGTCGTTGTTCCGGGGGCCAATGCCTTGCTTCGGCCGGATCATGTCGACGATGCTGCCGAGGCCGGAGTGTTCGCGGGAGCGACGGTGGTGCTAGCGCAACTGGAAGTGCCGATCGAGACCGTCACGCGAGCGTTCACGTTGGGGCGCGAAACGGCTGCCCTTAACGTGTTGAATGCCGCGCC
>JANOWU010000187.1:0-43676 GCA_031418035.1 Acidimicrobiia bacterium | reverse complement strand
CGGCGGTATCCGAGACCCCCTCGTGGTGTCGTGGCCGGGCCACATCGACGACGAAGGCGCACTGCGCCACCAGTTCTGCCATGCCAGCGATCTCGTTCCGACGCTCCTCGACATCCTCGACATCGACATACCGGCCCAGATCCGCGGTATCCGTCCCGAACCCCTCGAGGGAACGAGCTTCGCCGCCACCATCACGAACCCGACGGCGCCGACGACAAAGCCAGAGCAGCATTTCGAGATGTTCGGCCATCGCGGCCTGTGGGCCGAGGGCTGGAAGGCGGTCGCGTTTCACCCACCCGGTACGCCGTTCGAAAACGACCAGTGGGAGCTCTACAACCTCGACGCTGACTTCAACGAGTGCCATGACCTCGCCGCTGCTCATCCCGACAAGCTTGCTGAGCTCCAGGACCGTTGGTGGAAGGCAGCGGAGCGCTTCAAGGTACTTCCCCTCGACGATCGATTCGCCCCGCGCTTCGCCGAACACGCGGAGCGTCATCGCAACGGTCGCACCCATTACGTGTTCTGGCATGGCATGGGCCACGTTCCAAACGACATCGCCCCGGACCTCCGAAGTCGTAGCTACACCATATGTGCACATACTACTCTCAAGCCCGGGAATGATGGTGTCCTCATCGCCCACGGCGACGCCACGAGCGGATACAGCCTCTTCGTCCGCGACGGCTACCTCGAGCACGATCTCAACATCGGCGGCTCACACCAGCGCGTTCGGTCGAATCGGCCGATTCCCCCGGAGGGAGCATGCACGCTCGGATTCCGTATGAAACGCATCGAGCGCTCTGGGCATGCGACACTGCTCATCAACGACGAGCCGGCCGGTGAGTTCACCACCAACGACATTTTCATGACCTTCATTTCGTGGTCGGGACTCGACATCGGACTCGATCGGGGAAGTCCCGTGTCGGACTACCCCGCGCCGTTCTGCTTCACGGGGTCGCTCGAAAGGGTCGTGATCACCCTCGACGACGATCAAGACCTCGATGCCGAGGCCGTCGGTCGAGCCGAACTCGCCCGGGAGTAGGGCGTCGTTCGGCTGCTGGGCGCGCGCTTCGCGCGCTTCGATCGTTTGGACCGGCTAGCTGGACGTCGAGCAGCTTTCGAGACGCAGGCGATCTTTCTCTGGCTCACTCACTCGCGCTGACACCGAATCGGCAAACGTCTGAAGTTGCCCTTTGAGTTCGAGACGGTCCTTCTCGCTATCCATGGCGACGTCAAGGCGAAAACAGGTGCGCTTCTCCGGGCTGTCGAATACGACGTAACGATCGCCGCCCCAACCCATCACTGCATCGGAAAGCTTCAGATCCGCACTAAACGACGTCGGCGTCGTGAACAGCGCATTGAGAGCACCGATACCAAAGGTGCCTTCGCCAAGTTTGGTTCCCGTGAACGGTGGTGTGGCAATCGAAACGGCCGGTTCACGCAGTTTGTACTTCGCGTAGCTGCTTGCCTGCTCCGTGGTTGTCGGGAACCGGGAGAACGCCTTCTCCAAGCCAGCCGTACCCTCCCTCGCAACGAGGTCAGCCACCATCACCTTCCCGAGCTCGTAGGGATTCAACAGTTCGGGGAGTAGGAAGAGCAAAGCTCTCGTGTATTTCTCGTCGAGAAGAATCTTGGTCAGCGCAGGATCGAACGAGAGCTTCAACTCCTCGGTGTTGAGGAGGGCTTTTTGCGACCTGGGGAGTGAATCTCGAAAGCGGTTCTCGACCCAACGTGCCGCGCCCTCGACGAGGTAGATGAAGGCCTCGTCGGTACCGTCGGTCACGTTCTCCAACTCGGGCCGATCAAGGTTGTGGCGCTGATCATCGAGTGCATGGGTGAGTTCGTGAACGAGGATCGTCCGCAGCAGGGGCGTCACCTTTGTCCCGCGGATCGTCATGGTTTTGGTCTTCGGCGAGTAATACCCGAGAACACCCGACGCGGTGAGACCGTCGAGCAGCTTCTGGGCCGTTGCGTCACCCTGCAGCAGACGAAGTGCATGAAGAGTTGCGTTCAGCTCGCTGACCTGCTTCTTCGAGGCAGGGTCATTCGCCTGTTCCCGGCGGAGTGCCGCGCGGAAGTCCGATTCGTTCAGGACCACTGTTTTCGGTCGACTCGCGAACTTCACCCGTCGAACACGTTCGACGTACCGCATTGCTTCAGAAATTGCGCGATTGATTTCGCCAGCGGAACTTGACGCCGCCGGAGCGGGCATGGCCGGAAGAAGCGAAACCATAAGCGAACAGAACAACACGGCGACCGTGACACGACGAGCACGGCAGACGCCTCGGATGGAGTGGATGTGTCTCATCGGCGGCCCTGTCGCGCTGGAATCGCCTCTGAGGACGAAAGGCTGCGCACGCTTCGCGATATCGATCGAGGGTCTTCGTACATGACATTGTGACCGACGCCCTCCAATTCATACAGGGTGGCGTGGGGAACAGCCTGTTGTAACGCGTAGGAGTGCAGTGGCGTCGTGAGACGGTCCAACGAACCCACCATGATGTGCGTAGGGATGGCTTCCGGCTCGGACGCCGCTGCGAGCTGGTCGAGCACACTATGTGCACATATCGCATGCGTGCCTTCTCGAAACGAGCGCTCCGATGTTTCAGCCTGGCATCGCCGAGACCAGTCGATCATTTTGGCCGTCGCAACCCGCCCGAACCCGGATCGAAGCAAGAGGATCGCGATGTCTTCGTTTTGCCATGTCAGCCGAGCTCCTGACACGCCATGATCGACGAGATGCGCCGCGATGCTCGTCAGTCGGACGAGGCCTCCAGCCGCAAAGGAGCCCCCGAGAGCCTTCCCGGTGGTCCCCAGGAACTGCAGCCCACGGACACGATCGTGAAGCATGGCGGGATGATCGGCGACGAAACGGCCGAGAACCATTCCGCCCATCGAATGGCCAACGATCACGACACCATCGAGATCGAGCTCTGCGAGAAGGTTGCTCAGGTCATTCGCAGCTGCGCCCAAGTCAACACCTTTGGCGCCCGCCTCGGAATCTCCAAAACCTCGCATGTCCCAGGCGATGACGCGATGATCAGCGCGCAGATCATTGATCACTGATGACCAGGTGAACCACTGGTTGGTGATTCCGTGGAGAAGAACTACGGTGGGACGGTTGCTACCGTCCGGGTCCGTGTCTACATAGTGAACCTTCCCACCGTCTTCCGTTGCCATCGAGCCATGGAAAACGTCGGTCGGCACCTCCATCAATGCATCGAGTTCCGGATGATTCATGGACTTCACGGCGGCGATCCGGCGATTCGCCAGAAGGCCGAGCGAGGCGCCGAGAACCGCGACTGCGCTACCCCCTACTTTGATGGCCCGCCAACCCAGACCCGAATTCGATGCCATTGCAAAAACCCTATCGGAGATGTACGGCCAAACGGACGTGACGTACGCAACCGCCGACGTCGTAGGCCCACTGATTAGCGAAGACTGGCGATTGACGTGCGCCTACTCAAGCAGGTATCACTGCAGGATCGCCCGGGCGACGATATCGGTCCCGAATGCTGTGAGGATCGACAGATACAGCATTCCCGTGGCCGCCATCACTGCGGAGTAGAACCGCTCTTTCAAGATGATTCTTGTGACATAGGCCAGCACACCGGTCGTGATGGCACACGCGATCCACATCCAGCCGAGCATGCCGTTCCACTTGTCGTTGACGTCACCGGTGATCACCGAAATCATGCCGGTCGGGATGAGCATCACGGCGACCTCCAGTGGCCACAGGCGCAACAGCCAATCGTTGAGTTCGACAATCGGACGCCGGGTCAGGCCGGGTTGGACGAGGTACCAATGCCCCAGCAACATGGCGTCGGAAACCGATCCGAGGAACAACGCACCGACCAAGACGCGCAACATGTTCAGCCAGGTGGTCCCGCCCGCGGCCATTGCCCCGAAAATGAGCCCGATGGCTCCGACGGCCGGAGCGATCAGATCCAGTATCGGTGCAAACTCGGGGCCATCGGTGCGCGTTCGCTCCACTTCGCCAGACACGCGGCCGAATTGATCGCGCATCTGCATTGCCGCTGTTCCGGGCTCGTCGGCGGCGAGCATCGCCGCAACACGCTCACGTTTGCGATCGGCGTCTTCTCGCTGTCGCGAAACCCCCGCACCTTTTCGCTGGATCGATACAATAAGCACGCATATTGAAATAGCGACGACCAGGGCAGCACATACGGTTCTACCCGTCGAGGGAGCACCGCCGTTCGTGAGGACGGCGAGTCCGGCGATGGTCGCAAACACCCCGCGCATCAACCACCCGTAGCCCAATCCCACGAGACGGTGACGCGTCGTTACCCAAAGAAAGAACAATCCGCCCGTCGCCCATTGGAGCAACACGGTTGGAACATCAAGGCGACTCACGAACGCGACGATGAACGCGGCGAGGCCGAAGACGAACTGGTGATGATCACGCCTCGACCACGATCAGTCGGTGATCGGCGTGGTTCAACGGCTCCGGTCCGGCGTCGGTCGCGATCACGATGTCTTCGAGGCGAGCTCCCCACTTTCCGGGAATGTACACGCCCGGCTCCACCGAGAACGCGTGCCCATGCTCAAGAGGAAGTGCATTGCCTTCCACCATGTAGGGATCTTCGTGCTCCTCCATGCCGATTCCGTGGCCCGTGCGATGGATGAAGTATTCGCCATAGCCTGCATCGTCGAGCACACGTCGGGCGGCCCGGTCGACGTCTTGGCACGGTGTTCCGATCGTGCCGGCCGCCACCCCCGCAGCATTCGATGCCATGAGCGCGTCGTACATCTCCGCGAACTCCGCGGTCGGCTCACCGGTGTACACACAGCGAGTGATGTCGGAGCAGTATCCCGCCATCGTGCCACCGAAATCGCACAACACGACCTCCCCCGCCTCGATGATCCTCGGACCCGCATGATGGTGACACGACGCCGCGTTTGGTCCCGAAGCCACGATCGCAAAGTTCACCTTGTCGTGACCCTCGGTGATGATGCGACGCGAAATGTCGGCAGAAACATCAGCCTCGGAACGCCCGACGAGCGCGATCTCGCCGCTCTGCAATTGCAACGCAACACGATCAATCGCGAGGCTCGCCGCTCGGAGCGCATCCATTTCGGCATCGTCTTTGCGCATACGAATCGGGCTGGTGACATGGCTCGATTGGCGCCACAGCGCGTTCGGCAACTTGGACTGCAAGTCGATCATGAACGTCGCCCAGCAACGGTCGCTGATCGCGACGTTGGTTCGGCTGCCGACCATGTCCGCAACGATTTGGGTGGGCGACTCCAGTTCCGTCCACGGACGAATCGTGAATAACTCCGGGTCCTGTTCCACCCGCAAGGCCTCGAGCTTCGGGATGATCAACGTCGCATCACCGTCGACTGGGAGAACCAGCATCGTCAAACGCTCGAGGGGCATCGCCTCATAGCCCGTCAACCACGGAAGATCCGCACCGAGCGACAGCAACAGCACATCGACATCCTTCTCCACCATCGCCGTCCGAACCTTGGCCAGTCGGAGCCGTCGAGCGTGCTGTTGATCACCGACAATGGAGGCAGAGCCATACGACATGACTCCAGCTTGTCACGACTGCGTCTCTGCGCCCGCCGTTCGCTCGCCAGCTGGTGTTCGATGCATTTCGACAATGATCTGCGCCGGCTGTTCGCGCAATGCCGGCCGCGTTCGCAGCATTTTCGACAATGATCTACCAACCATGAACCTCAGCACCGCCGGATACGCCCGGCTACTCCTCGTTGTCGTACTCGGCGCGCTGACAACCTGGAGCCTCAAGACTCATCCGATTCCCGTGTCGGAACTCGTCCGCCGACTCCCGAGATGCATCGGTGGTCTTGCGTGCTTCGGGTTCGGCATTGCGCTGTTCTTTCTTGCCGATCTCGGGAATCCGCCGTGGGACGTTCTCCACGGAGGACTTGCGAAGAAGCTCGATCTTCCCGTCGGGCTCGTGGTCAATCTCGTCGGTCTGGTCGTCTTGGTGCTCTGGATACCATTGCGAGAACGAGTCGGTCTCGGAACAGTGCTCAACACACTCGAAATCGGGCTCGTGCTGGACCTCACCTTGGAGGTCCTGACGAAACCCACCAACCTCGGGCTGCGCATCGCGTTTGCGGGCGCAGGCCTCGTGATCATCGCCGTTGGGTCGGGCCTCTACATCGGGTCGGGTCTCGGGGCGGGGCCACGCGACGGCGTCATGATGGGACTGCGTCGATTCAAGCTCTCGGTCAGGACGTCGCGGACCATCATCGAGGTCACGACAATGGCGATTGGCTACCTACTGGGTGGTCGACTGGGTGTCGGCACCGTGTTCTTCATGGTCGGCATCGGGCCGCTCGTTCAGATCGCGCTTCGGCACCTGTCGCTACCCCCGCTCAGCGAGTGACTGCGCTGCCGCCGCGTGCCCCGATCGGTGCCGTCGATGCAGCAACGACTTGGTCGAGAGCGACCCAAGCCCCGAACTTTCGTAAGGCCTACCGTTGCGCTTGAGCGCTCCGTCTGTGTGTCTCCATGGGTTTCGTAGTGGATTGTTGGTGCACATGGGCACGTTGACCATCGCGGTCAACAATCATGATGACCTCGGCGGGCGCGCCGATAGCGGCGAGTGCGTGTGGTGTCATCGTTGCGAACTCGGCGGCCTCGCCGGTCTCGACGAGGAGTTCACGATCGCCGAGGTTCAGCCGGACTCGACCTTTGATGACGAACATCCAGTCGTATCCGGGGTGAACGCGTTGCTCGGGTCGGCGCTTGGTCGGTTGGAGTCGCATTTTGATGGCAATCGTCTTGCCCGTGGGTCGGCTGAGCAGCCACGTCGTGACGCCGTCGGCGGTGGTCGGAGACGGACGAATAACGACATCGTCGTCGTTTTGCACGTCGAGCAGCGCATCAAGGTCGACGTGCAGTGCGCGGGCCAGCGGCACGAGCACGTCGAGACTTATCGTGCGGTTCCCGGTCTCCACGCGACTGATGGTCGATGCACTGAGACTGGTCTGGACGGCGAGTTCGTCGAGAGAGAGGCCGAGGGTGTTGCGCAGGCTTCGCAGGCGCGAGCGCACGATCGCTTCGACGTCAGCCACGGTCTCTCATCGGTTGGTTCGCCCCTTGCCTTCCTTGCGAATTCTGCAAGGCTCTTTGCGCATACATAGACCGTACCGTATCGTTCGTTCCATGAGCGATCATCGTCCCATGGTCATCCAACGACACTGCGATGTCGCGATAATCGGAGCATCGGCGGCCGGTCTTGCCGCCGGTCTGCAACTCGGACGTCAGCGCCGATCCGTCATCGTCGCCGACTCCGGCGAGCCACGAAATGCTCCAGCGGCGCACATGCACAGCTACCTCGGCCACGAAGGCGTGCCACCGGCCGAGTTGGCTGCGCTTGCCCGCGACGAGGTTCGCAGCTACGGCGGCGAGGTTATTCAGGGTCGAGTCATTGATGTAACGCGAACCGACGAAGGTCGTTTCAACGTCGAGCTGATCGGCGGCTCTCGCGTGATCGCCCGGCGCGTTCTCGCCGCGACTGGAACCGTCGACGTGCTTCCGGACATCGACGGACTCGCCGAACACTGGGGCGGCGACGTGATCCATTGCCCGTTCTGCCACGGCTACGAAGTGCGCGACCGCAACCTCGTCCAGATCATCACGCACCCGATGGGCCTGCATTCGGCCGCGTTGTTCCGACAACTCAGCGAGAATCTCACGCTGGTTCTCCATGAAGGAGTCGCGGCCGACAACCCGCAACTCGACGGGCTCCGAACGGCCGGGGTGACCGTCATCGATGATCGAGTGGCCCGGGTGGTGTCCGGCGACGACGGACACGTCGCTGCTGTAGAGCTCCTTGGCGGTGAACTACTTGTTGCCGACGCCGTGGTGGTCGGGACCCGTTTCCGGGCGAGGGGAGACATGCTTGCGACGCTTGGCGTCAACGCGATCGCCCACCCCACTGGCCTCGGCGACGCCATCGAGGTCAGCCCGACCGGCGAAACGCACGTCCCCGGTGTCTATGCCGCCGGCAACGTAACAGACCCGAGCCAACAGGTGCTGCAGGCTGCGGCGCAAGGGAGTTGGGTCGCCGGGATGATTGCGTTCAGCCTCGCCCACGAAGACATGGAGACCGCAACCAGAGGTTCGGCCAACCAAGCGGACTGGGATTACCGCTACAACGGCGAACAGATTTGGTCCGGGAACCCCAACGGTGCGCTCGTGCACGAGGTCAGCGCCATGGCGCCAGGTCGGGTGCTCGATGTCGGAGCGGGCGAAGGGGGCGACGCCATGTGGCTCGCCGAGCACAGTTGGCACGTCACTGCAAGCGACATCTCGCAACGCGGACTGGATCGCATCGCCGCAGTCGCCACCGAGCGAGGTCTCCCCATCACCGGCCACCATGCCAACGCCAATGACCTGCACGCATATGACTCTTCAGCCTTTGACCTCGTGTCGGCGTTCTATGCCTCGATCCCCCGGACACCGGACAACCGAGGCGTTTTCAACGTGCTCGACGCTGTCGCTCCAGGCGGGACGCTACTCGTCGTTTCGCACGACCTCGCACCGATGCGCACGCCGATCGATACACACACGCTCAGCCGCCCGTTCGACCCCGATGCCTACGTCCGGGTCGAAGACTTCGTCGCCGCTATCGCCGGGTCACCGGGCTGGACGATCGAAACCCACGAGAGCCGTGCCCGCCCACCCGGAGCGTCGTCACATCACGTCAACGACATTGTCCTCCGAGCAAAACACCACCTCTGACAGGAACAGGAATGTCGGCATCGTTCTTGGAGTGTGGGTCGCTCCCGGAGCGACTCACACTCCAAGTACGCGTCGCAGAAACCGCGTCGACAACCTCCCCGCGTTCTACGGGGCAACGGTCGACACCGCGCCCTTCGCGCTCACGACGCCTGAACTCGGTGCGGGCGCAGAGCCGCTCGCCGGTTTCTTCGTCGTGTCAACCGCAATCGTCGACGGGGTCGTGCCGTCGGCGCTGCAGGCAGGCAGGGCGCGCCCATCGCCGATCAATCCAGCCTCGTATGCGGTCGTATAGATGCTGGCCACGAATCCACCGCTGGTCAGCTTGACCCACACCGCGCTGCTACGGCCCGACGTCAGATCTTTCACGGCTTCACCCGCAGCCTCGCAGGCGACCCGCAATATCGTGCCTTCTGGTTTTCTGCTCATCAACGTCGCCGAAATTGTTGGTGCCTCACGCACGGCTACACCCTTGGTCCCGGCTCCGGTCACCGTCGCCCGCACGAAACCATCCTGGCTGTTTTGGGTGGTGGTACCTACGGTAGTTTTCGGCTTCGGTTTCGCCGTCACCCGCTTCTTGGTGGTCCGACGGGTGGTCGGCCGGGGTTTCGGGGACGGAGCAGCTCTTGGAATCGTCTCCGACGGCGGCACCGTGGGAGCCGTACGAGGCGGTGCGGTGTTCGACGTTGTCTGTGCCACTGCGGAAGGCGACGCCACTATGAGGGCAGCACCGACGAACGTTGCGAGCAGCAGCGTCGCCGGCACACGAACAACACGATGAACGACCTGATGAACGACATGATGAACGACCACCCGCCGCGGTGGACATTCAGGGGAGAGGGACCGTGACGGAACACCTTTTTGCATACAAACTTCCGCTCATCGAAACAGCGATCGCCTCATCGAGGCGACTGAATAACGCTTCAGCTTATTGAAGCTACAACGATCTTGCTGGGCAAACGCAAGAACCGGAGACAACCCGGCGATCTCCACTCATCGAAGGTTTCGCACATGCCAACGCCCCGATGCGTGTGGCCGTTTTCTGCGTCATCTCACTGCGGGCTTCGTCGGGTCGCGCTGAGGGCGACCTGTCGAACACTCGACGTGGCGGCACCGGCTGCATCTGCGCCCTCACGGGCGTGGTAGCTCGAACGCGTCAGCGGGGAAGCCTCGACATGGGAGAACCCGAGATCCTCGCCGTAGGAACGTAGGGCGTCGAACTCCTCCGGTGTCCACCACCGAGCGACCGGAAGGTGGTTCGACGTCGGCCGCAGATATTGCCCGATGGTAACGATGTCCACGCCAACGTTTCGGAGGTCACGCAACGTCTGCCTGACCTCGTTTTCGCTCTCCCCCAATCCCACCATCATGCCGCTCTTGGTCGTCATACCGGCCGACTTCGCAGAGGCAAGAACGGAAAGGCTGCGCGCATACGATGCGCTTGGTCGCACCGCTCGCTGCAACCGAAGCACAGTTTCGATGTTGTGATTCAACACCTCGGGCTTTGCGGCGTGGATCAACGCCAGGGTATCGGCGTCGCCGCGGTGATCGGAGATGAGCGCTTCCACCCGCGCACCGGGATTCATTTCGTGGATGGCCGCAATGGTGGCTGCCACGTGTCCGGCACCACCATCGGGTAAGTCGTCGCGGGCAACCATCGTGATCACGGCGTGGCGCAGACCCATCCGACGCACCGCTTCAGCGACCCGCGCCGGTTCCTCGGGGTCCGGGGCCAGCGGTAACCGGGTATCGACCAGGCAAAAGCCGCACGCTCGAGTGCACCGTTCGCCCAGGACCATGAAGGTCGCCGTGCCGTCGTTCCAGCACTCGTGAATGTTTGGGCAACCTGCCTCTTCGCAGACGGTGACAAGTCCGAGCTCGCGAATCGTGTGCTGAAGATCGGTGAACTCCCGACCCATGTTGGCCTTCACCCGTAGCCACTCGGGTTTGCGTTGGCTCATGGAAACACTTCTCGATGTCTCGACGCCTGCTTGCTCCAAGCGATTCAGTGCGCGCGAGCCCGGCCCCTGACCACGGGTGAAGGGCGATAGATCCTCCACAGACTCCCGCCATGCCGCGTCACCACGCTCCAGCGGACGACCCCGACCCCACAACGTGTGTGCACGTACGATTACGGAGTCCACGACCTCCTTCATCGAAACGTCGATTCCCTCGGCGGCCAGAGATGTCACACCCTTATCGGTTATTCCGCACGGAATGATGTTCGCAAAAGCGTCGAGGCAGGCACGGTCCACGTTGAGGGCGAACCCATGCATCGATCGACCACGGGTCAACCGAACGCCGATCGCGGCGATCTTTCGGGGATTCGGCCCCTCCGGGTCGACCCAGACGCCCGTGCAGCGAGGGATACGACCAACGTTCGTCAACCCAAGATCTGTACACACATCGATCAGCAACTGCTCGATGCTCGTGACGTAGGCCACCGTGTCGCCCATACCCCCGGCAACGATCTTTCCGTTGCGGCCCGGAACCGTCAGGATCGGGTAGCCCGTGAGCTGACCGGGGCCGTGGTAGGTCACGTCGCCGCCACGATCAGCAGGAACGACCTCGACGCCATCAGGAACGTGCAAGACATTGGCCATCGAGGCGCGGATACCGAGTGTGTATACCGGCGCATGCTCGAGCAACAGCAGCGAGTCGGCGTGCCCTTCGTGCAACGCACGCTGAAGACGGAGCGCGTCGAGGTACTGGACTCGGCTACCGAGCCAACGCACTTCGAACGCCTCCCTCAACGCACCACCGAGCATCGGACCATTCATCGAAAATCAGTGTAGGACAGCACGCCTCCTACACCGCCGCGTCACGTTCGAGGCTCGGGCGTCGTAGTCTCCATTCGTGCCATCACCAGACGGACAGCTCAGCGACTCGCAACGTCGACAGGACCGTACGTGGAGCCAGGAAGCAGTTCGACGGATCGACGCGGACTTTCGACGCTCGGCCGACACCCATCTCATCCCCATTCGCCTCCCCGGCTTCGATGGGATCGACGTGTATTTCAAAGATGAGTCGAGCCACCCGACCGGAAGTCTGAAACATCGGCTGGCTCGCTCGCTCTTTCTGTATGCGCTCTGCAACGGCTGGCTCTCTGAGGGCACAACGGTCGTCGAAGCCTCCAGCGGTTCGACGGCGATCAGCGAGGCGTACTTCGCGCAACTCCTCGGACTTGCCTTCGTTGCCGTGATGCCGGCGACGACGAGCCCCGAGAAGATCCAGGCCATCGAGTTCTACGGCGGCACCTGCTACCTCGTCAAGGATCCCCAGACGGTGTACGCCGAAGCACAGCGCGTCGCCGATGACGTCGGCGGCCACTACCTCGATCAGTTCACCTACGCCGAACGCGCCACGGACTGGCGGGCCAACAACAACATCGCCGAATCGATCTTTGAGCAGATGGCCGCCGAACCACATCCGATTCCGAGATGGCTCGTCGCAGGGGCGGGAACGGGAGGAACCGCCGCAACCCTCGGCCGCTTCGTTCGCTACCAGGGGTATCCCACCGAAATCTGTTGTCCCGACCCGGAGCATTCGGTCTTCTTCGACGCCTTTCGTGCCAACGACCGCACGCTGATCGCCGCGACGGGTTCACGAATCGAAGGAATTGGGCGACCGCGCGTCGAAGCCAGTTTCGTGCCCGAGGTCATCGACTTGATGTGCAAGATCCCGGACTGCTGGAGCCTGGGGGCGATGCGCGAGTTCTCGCGGCGACTCGGTCGCGTTGTCGGTGGCTCGACCGGCACGAACCTGGTCGGCGTGCTCTGCGTTGCCCAGCACATGCTTGACAACAACGAATCGGGTTCGATCGTGACCCTCATCTGCGATTCGGGCGACCGATACCGAGCGACGTACTTCGCCGACGATTGGCTCGAATCGCACGGCCTCGAGTGCGGCGACCCGCAAGCCGACATCGCGGGTTGGATGGACACCGGACGAATGCCCGAGTCACTGCAGAGCGCTCTCGAGGTGGCCGCTCGGCCCGCCAACGCACGCGTTCGATGAACTGGAACCCCGGATATCTTCGTACGAAGGAGGTTCAGCTCGATTTAGAAGGCCTAGATACTGAAAGTCATCTGCACATTCTGCGCTCATGGGAAGCACCTGTTTGATCTTGAAGATGATGCATGGAGCGCGGCGCGTGCCGAACTTGGCACCTCCACGATCAAAGACACAGTCAATGAAGCGCTGCGGCGAGCAACTGCAGAAAGGACGGATCCACTGCCTCAGAAGCGATCCGCAAAGCTGCCGCTAGTTCCGCCAACGTACGTAGTGGCCGGGCGGGCACGAACGTCACCAGCACCTTTGACGGGCAGAATGCCGATGACACCGTCGAACTCGCATGGAATGGTGCCAACGAGTCCTATCTTTTGAACTATCCGAACCAGTACGGGACCGCAGAGATCCGGCTTGTGAACGGAAAGCAATATCAACGCAACGGGACACAACCATGGCAAGCCCTCGCGGTCGACCCGACACTGTGGTCAAGTGGTGTCAACACTGGCAGGCTCGCCTCCGTTACCGAAGGGTTCGAAGCCCTCACGACGACCATCGAATTTGAGGAGTTGGCGAACGATGGCGAACTCAGACATTTTCGTGCCAAAGGAGACCTCGGAGCAGACATCGTCATCGAGAACCCATCCTGAACCTCGACCCCAACTCGCGTGCGCCGAGCCATAGACGAACTCAGAGGCATCAACGACGCAGTTCGCCTCACACTCGAACTCGACGAACAACGCTCGAACGACTCTGCCCCAGACCGCCGCGTCAACGACAGTCGACGGCGACGGCTAGAGCGTCGCAGATTTCGGCCATGCGGGCATCACTCAATCGTCCGATTCGATCGATAAGCACACTTACGGAAACACTTTCGACTGAGTCAAGGTTGACAGCTGTCCGTCGGACAACTGGGTCTGCGCCCGGCTCAAGCACCACCTCACTTGCCAACCCGCGGATGGTCGTCGTGCACGGCGCGATCAGCGCTCGCCGTAAACGCGGAATCGCCACATCTCGAGAAAGCACAACGACAGGACGACGACCGATCTCGGGAGGTTCACACCACCAGAGTTCCCCACGTAACGGTAGCGAAATCATGTCGAAGCGGCTGCAGTTCGAAACGAACCAAGATCGCCCCATTCATCAGGTTCGTCGATCGGATGGTCGTCGTAAGCACGATAGGCATCATCAATCGCAAAGGCACGCGACCGCGCGAGAAGCGCAACAAGGGCTGCGTCGAAAAGTGCGGCGTCATTCTGGCCGGGATTTGCCCGACGAGCCTCGACAAGCAGCCCTTCATCAACAGTCGTGCTCACCCTAGATCTACTCATGCCATAACTATGCCATAGAAGTGGCACACCGAGGTAGTGCGGGTCTACGCGTCTAACGCGGCGCGCCACCGCCAGGAGACATCGGAGCTGGCAGGGTTCTGAAAAACCCACTCGTCGAACGTTTCACGCGGGTACCCAGCCAATCTGTCGTAAGAACCGTCGGCCGCAAACGCTTGACGAAAGGTTGACAAGGCGATCGTTCGAGCCCCGACCCACACGATATGGGCCGGGTCGAATGAAGGCGTGAAGTGACTAGAGTTCGGCCGCCCAGTCTCTGTTCTGCAACTGCGTCTTCACCTCGGAGAGGAAGCTCGCGGCGTAGGCACCGTCGAATGCTCGATGATCCCACGACAGCCCGAGCATGCCCATCGGCCGAATGGCAAGAACGTCGGTGCCGTCGTCCATCGTCACCACGACCGGCTTCTTCGACACGCTCGTGATGGAGAGAATTCCGACCTGTGATTGGTTGATGATGGACTGCATCAGATCGATGCCGTAGGGACCGGCGTTGGACAGCGTAAAGGTGCCACCGCTGATGTCGTCGGGGGTGAGGCGCTTGCTTCGTGCACGAGCTGCGAGGTCGGAGACATCGCGAGCGATTGCGCGCATGCGCTTGCCGTCGGCGTCTTTGACGACGGGCACCATGAGGCCCTGGAAGTCGAGGTCCACGGCAACGCCCAGATTGACGCCTCCGTGCACCACGAGGGAGGCACCGTCGACCGAGGCGTTGACGTTGGGGTACTTGACCATTGCCTCGACAACCGCACGTGCGATGAAGGGCATGTACGTCAGCGAGAAGCCTTCCTCGCCTTTGAACGATTCCTTCTTCGCGGCGCGTACCTTGTCGACTGCGGTGTAGTCGACCTCGACGGCGATGAACGCATGCGGCGACGTCGCCAGCGACATCAGCATGTGCTCACCCGTGCGTCGACGGATGTTGTTGAGTGCCAAGACCTGATCACGGGCGCCGACGCGCACCGCCGGCACGGCGCTCGTGGCCACCGCCGGTACCGACGCGGCGACCGGAGCCGGGGCCGGGGCAGCTGGAGTCGCTGGCGCAGGAGCCGCGGGAGTCTCGGCCGCTGGTGCCGGGGTAGGCGCAGGGACAGGAGTCTCGGCCACTGGTGCCGGAGCAGCAGCGGGAGCCGGAGCAGCAGCGGGAGCCGGAGCAGCAGCGGGAGCCGGAGCCGCAGCAACGGGCGCAGGAGCAGGGTCAGGGGCAGGGGCAGGGGCAGGGGCAGGCGGAGCCGAGTACACCGGTGCCGGAGTCGGCGCCGCGGAATCGGCGGTGACCGTGGGTGATGGCGGCGTCGGGGTCCGAGTCGCTCGGGCTTCCAACACTGCCTGGACGTCTTCGCGGGTGATCCGACCGCCGATTCCCGTTCCCACAATGGTGTTCGGGTCCAAACCGTTCTCGTTGATCAGCTTGCGCACGACCGGCGAGAGCACCCTTTCCATGGCCTCCACCGAGGGCGCAGCGCTCACAGCCGGCGCCGCGGGTGCCGACGGAGCGGACGGGGCCGGTGCAGCGGGTGCGGGAACTGCCGCCTCCACGGGCGGGGGTGGCGGAGTCGGTGCGGCTTCCACCACCTCAGCGACTGGAGCGGGCTCAGGCGCAGGGGCAGGCGCAGGTGCGGCTTCAGCTGCGGGTGGCGCGGGGACAGGGGTCGCTGCGGGAGCTTCAGCGCCGACCTCCGACGAGATCACCGCAAGGACGACACCGACGTCGACCGTCGTACCCTCGGCCACACGGATCTCCGCAAGGACACCAGCGGCGGGTGCTGCGACCTCGGAGTCGACCTTATCGGTGGACACCTCAAAGAGAATCTCGTCGGCTTCCACGCGATCGCCGACCTTTTTGAACCACTTCGTAATGGTTCCTTCCGTGACCGTTTCGCCCAACTGGGGCATCGTTACGTCAGCCATTTAGTCCTCTCCCGGTCAACGCCAACATGGCCTCTCCGAAGGTTTCGCTTATCGATGGGTGAGGCTGGATGAATTGGGCGACATCGTCGACCGATGCCTCCCAGTTCACCGCCAGGTACGCCTGACCGAGTTGTTCCGTCACCCACGGCCCAGTCATATGTACACCTAGAATCTGCCCAGCCCGTCCGTCGGGGCCCTTCTTGGCAATGATCTTCACCAGTCCGTCGGTTTCACCGATGATCTGCGCGCGTCCGTTTCCGATCATGCGTTCCTTCTTCACGACGATGTCATGGCCCGCCGCTCGCGCCTGCTCCTCCGACAACCCCGCAAACGCAACCTCGGGGTGACAGTAAATGCACCAGGGCACACGGTCGTAGGCGATCGGAATGACGTGCTCGCCAAGGATGGTCTTCACGGCGACAATCGCCTCTGCGTAGCCGATATGGGCAAGCGCCGGAGTCGGCACCAGGTCGCCAACGGCGTACACATTCTCAACGTTGGTTCGCATGTACTCGTCGACGGCCACGAAGCCGCGATCGGTGAGCGCGACACCACAACCCTCGGCGAGAAGCTCTTCGGTGCGCGGTCGGCGACCGACCGACACCACGACCATATCGACGTTGATCTCCTGGCCCTCGCCGTAGTGGATCGTGGTCGAGAACCCGTTGGGGGCCGGCGTGTGCCCGGTGACGCCCACGCCGAGCTTCACGTCGATGCCGCGCTTGGCGAACGACTTCGCCACCACGTCGACGACATCGGAATCACAGCCGGGAAGCATCTTTGGCATCGCTTCCAGGATCGTCACCTTGGTACCGAGGTCACTCATCGTCGATGCAAACTCGCACCCGATAGCGCCGGCACCGATTACGACCGCGGTCGACGGAAGCACGGTCAGATCGAGAAACTCGTCGGAGGTGAACACCAGGCGGCCATCGGGGTCGAACCCGGGAATCGTCCGCGGCACGGAGCCTGCGGCAAGAATCACGTTCGTACCCTTGAGCTCCGTGCCATCAGAGACCCGAACGAGGTTCCCGTGGTGAAGCGTTCCCGTGCCGTTGATCACCGTGATCTTCTTGCGCTTCAGGAGCCCACTGAGGCCCTTCCACAAGTTGTCGACCACGGACTGCTTTCGGCTTTGACTCACCGAGAAATCGATCTTCGGCTCGCTTGTTTTGATGCCGAATCGCGACGCTTCGTGGACGGCTCGGAATACGGATGCAGTCTCGAGAAACTCCTTTGCCGGGATGCATCCACGGTGCAGGCATGTACCGCCCACTTTGTCGCGCTCGACAATGGCGCAATTGAGTCCGGCGGCCGTCGCGTAAAGCGCAGCTGCGTATCCTCCCGGTCCACCACCAACGACAACTAGATCAAAATGCTCAGCCGTAGGAACCACCCCTGCGTGTGTGAAAAGGCACGAAAATGAACGCCCTTGACCCTAGCCGGGTTCCGTCTCCGTGGATCACCCGTGCTGCCCACGCAAAGTGTCTTTTTGTTGGCGATGCCGTCGGTCGGAGTTACGCCTTGGCGCGCATGCGCCCTGTCGATCAGCACGTGCAGCGTTGCTCATCGTGCATCCGCAAGCGCTTGCGCGCGTGCCTGCGCCTGCTCGAGCGCTCGATGCTGTCCGTACGTGCGAACAGCCACCCCGACACCGATGGACACCACGTCTCGCCCGACTGCGGTCTCGATCGCGTTTCGGAGGTCGCGTTGCCACCGTTTGGCGTCGACGGCGGACGGGGCCAACCGAACCACCGAAACGTGTTCGTCGTCGAGAACCCCGAAGAACGCGTCGGGACCGCAGACCGAGCGGAGGGCGTAGGAAATCTCTCGCAGAAGTTCCTCGGCAACGGTGTGGCCGAAACGTTGCGTCAGTCCAGCACGCGAACCCACGTCGATCACCGCAACGGCGGCGTCGTCGGCCACGCCCGAGCAATGACGGTCGAGCAGGTGAACACGCTCCGACCACGTGGCGGCACTATCGAAACCGTTGATCGGATCGACGTCGTTGAGCGACGAATGCACTCGTTCGAACGATGCGTGATGTTCAGCAAGAGCCGCTTCGAGGTGGCGGGCATGAAGGCGCAACTGCTCGGTGAACTCGGCGGAGATCTCGATGTTGTCGCAGGGATCGAGCCCGATGATCGCGCCGAAAGGCGCACTCGTGCCGCGCGCCGAACTTCCGACGACGGCGGCAACACAGGAACGAACCCCAAATCGCTCGACCAGGACACTGGTCGGGCGCAGACGAACCGAGCCGACGACGAGTTTTCCGGTGATGTCTTTGCGGTCGAGTTCGTTCTCGGGTGAAAGCGAGAAGGCCGAGCCAATACTCTGCACGATCCTCATGGAATTTCCGTCGAAGCGAGTCACAACCCACTGAGCCAACGGCGAGGTTTGCCGGAGATGTTCCAACACCTCACGTACCGTCCGGTCGAAACTGACCGCTCGCAAACTTGGTGTGCGCAGCGCCCTCGAAGCGGCCGACGCCGAGCCGCCATGGTTGGAGGCCTGCACCTGTTTGTCACGAAGCGACGAAGAACTCACAGGAGATACTTCGGCACCCCTGGCGCAAAAGTTGAGCCCCTTTTCAGTTGTGGCGAAGCCGTCACTTCATCCCGAGGCGGCGCGCCGCGACAGTCGCAAGCGCACTTGCGATCACCACGACGATGAACCCCTGCTTACGCCAGAGGGCAATGATCGCGGCGGCCAGCCCGACGGCGCGCGCATCCAGGGCGAGGGCGCGTCGACCGTCGACTTTGAACGCAGCCACGATCACGAGCGACGCAAGGAGCGCGGCGGGTGCCAACGCGGCAACTCGCTCGACAAATGCCGGGAGTCGGCGTGACCCGAGGAGAAGCGGTCCTGCGGACTTCAACGCGTACACACCAACGGCCAACACGATCGGAACTACCCACCCGGCGGTCATCGGTGGGACCCCCGAGGCACGGTCGGTCGGCCATTGCGTCGCCGTCCTCGCAACAGTACGACGAACACGCCCGCGCCGGAGGCAACGATAGGAATTCCCGGCGGGACGAACGGCACACAGAGCAAAGCAATAAGTGCACCTGCGAACGCGACGCGACGTTGGTCGGAGTCGGTGAGTCGGGGCCAAAGCAGCGCGGCGAAGGCGGCAGGTATGGTCGCATCGATTCCCCACTCGGTCACGAAGGATCCGGCGTTGGAAAAAGCCACCGACCCGACCAGTGTCGAGATGTTCCAAAGCACGAAGACCGACAGGCCACCGGCCAGATAGCCGAATCGTCGCAATGCAACGTCTTCGGGTTGCGCGGTGCTCACCGCCAATGACTCGTCGATCATCAGCTGCGACGCAAGCGCGCGAAATCGAACCGACCCCCGAAGCCATGGGGCCATAACGATCCCGTAGATCAGCGACCGCACCGCGAGAAGCAATCCAGCGATAATGGCGGCAGCAGCTGACCCGCCATCGCCGAGAACACCTACGGCGGCAAACTGCGATCCACCCGTGAACACCAGGGCGGAAAAGGCCAGTGCCTGGGGCCAGTGCAGCCCCGCCTTCGTACACGCAACACCGAATGCGATCCCGAAGGGAATGAGTGAGACACCGATCGCAACCGACTGGCGAAGGATGGCTTCTCGGGCAGCTCGGTTCGGGGTCAAGACCACGCTCATGAATTGTTGAGGTCGGGATGGAACAGTTGGTCGAGCTGGCCTGATGCCACGAACCAGGCGAACCCGGCCACGATCAACACCAATGTGATTGCCGCCCAGATCAGAAGGTTTCGGGTTTTCACGCTTCCGAGTGTTGCACGGCCAGCAGGTAACACCGTCGAGTTCATTGCGCCTCGTCATGAGGCCAGCAGTTACAGTGGCAGCGAGATCATGGACAGCCCGATGTCGCACAAAACAGACCGGCCGGGCCGCCACGTCGTGATAGTGAACGGCGGACCTCCCCCATCACCGCGGGTCGCCGGTGTGCTCGCGCCCGCCGATGTCGTTCTCGGCGTCGATGGCGGCTATGCCCACGCCGAGCTTCTCTCGCTTCGATGCGACGAACTGATCGGCGACTTCGACTCCTTGGACGAGACCTTGCTGGCCCGGGCCCAGGCACAAGGGGTGAGCGTCTCGCGATTCGATGTCGACAAAGACGCCACCGATCTCGAGCTCGCCTTGATGCGAGCCCATGACCTTCTTGCCGATTCGATCACGGTCATCTGCGGCGAAGGCTGGGGTGATCGCTTCGATCACCTCGCTGCGCAACTCGGGCTGCTGGCGAATCCGTTCTTCGCGCACATCAGCGTGCGGGCATGGTTTGGCGAGGCGTACGTCGCCGCCGTTCACGACGGCGGTTCGGCAACGCTGTTCGGGGTTCCCGGTCAGATGATCAGCCTTCTCGCCGTCGGCGCCGACGTCACCGGTGTGCATACGAGCGGTCTTCGCTTTCCGTTGGATCACGAAACACTCTCGCCGTACTCCACCAGATCCGTGTCCAACGAATTTCACACCACCAGTGCGACCGTGCGCATCGGTCGCGGTTCGCTACTTGTGATCGTTCCCGACGCGCTTTCGAACGCCCGTCCAGGCTGACCCGAAATCGCCGTTCGTCGCTTCGCGTACTGAACTGTGAACCGCGATGACGACGATCAACCCCGTCGCCACCCAGACGAACAGGGCAGGGAGCGGAAACCGCCAGGTGAGGCCGGGGAGGCTCTCGTTCCACGCTCCGGACAGCACAAACGTCGCGCCCACCACGCAGCAACCAGCGAGAATCTTTGCGAGTGTCGGGCAACGACGCCGGCCGATGTCGAGGGCCAGGAGCGCCGCGGGAACCAGAAGCACTGCGTCGTAGGAGCTCTGGTACGGGAACCCGAAACACTGCAGTGCCATCGACGCCGCAAAGGCACCGAGAAGTCCGTCAGCCGTACGCGCGCGGCTCCACAGAAAAGCCAGCGTCGCCACCGAGAGCACGAACACCAGCTGCCATCCGGCAGTCGTTGCGAATCCGTCGCCGATCAAGCGCGTCAAGACACCCTTGAACGTCCACATTCGATCGATAGGTGCGCCCACATTCTTGTCTGCGGTCGCCAGCCCTCGGTTCACCTCGAACCAGTCGCCGAGGAGTCCCCAACCCACAAAGGAGCAGATCACAATGGTAAGCGCGCCTAGCACTGCTCCCGAGCCGACGACGACCTTGAAGCGCCGCCGGACCAGCCCCAGCACACTGAACACGATCATCTGAGGTTTCAGGGCGGCGAAGGCAAGCCAGATCGACGCGCGTGCGATTCGACCTCGATCAGAACCTGGAGCTTCCACGAGGCGGAACATGTTCCACAACGCACCAACCACGAGGATCGAAAAGGACCCGTAGCGAATTGTTCCCATGGCCGGCGAGAAGGCGAGCGCCGAAGACGCAAAGAAGGCCGTCGCGTCGGGAGTCCACTGACGAGCGCGCGCCCACCGCACCATTGAGCGAATCATAAGTACCCATACTGTAGCCGAACCGAGGGTCAAGAGCGCGTAGATGCCCCACGGACTCAATCGTGCCAGCGGCGAAAGAAGAAACGTGTGCGGAGGAGGAAACGCCCAGGCAGCAACCTGCGATGGACTCTCGATGACGATCCAATGACGTTGGGCAACCATCTGGGCCGCCGGTTGATACACGGAACGACCGCGCCCATCGAGCACGATCGACCACGCTCCCCACCATGTCACGGTGTCTTCGACGGAGATACCCCGCACGAATAGGCGTCGGACCACCTGCACGAAGGTCATCGCCGTGACGAAGTTCACGCACCCGCAAAAGACCCGACAACGCAACGACGCACCAAACCATGGGGAGGACATGCGCTGCCGCTGAGCCGTCGCCCCGGGTTGCGTCACGACGGTGTTCGCGCTCATCAACTGCTCATCGACAACTCCGGACCTGAACTTCAGTCGTCTGAGCGCCAGCGACCCCGCTCAGGAACGAGTTGCCTGGGCCTCAGCCGAGCACCCATCTAGGCCGGCGCGGTGTTCGAACCCGCCGCCAGCCCTCGCACATGGACGCCCTCGGGTCCTCGGACGAACTCGCCGAGCGCAACCCGCTCGATGACAAGCTCGCCGCCGTCATTGAATCGGACGAGGCCGAAGGGAGTGTCGAAGCGACCGACGCCGACCTCCTCGCGAAGAAGGTTTCGTCGTACGGACTGACTCGCGTTCGGCTGACGAGCGACCGCTGCGTCGAGCGAGATGGCCAAGATCTGGACGGCGGCGAACCCCTGCGCCGCCGCCATGGTCGGTGCTGTTCCAAAGGCGTCGTAGTACCGCCGAAGAAGCAGCACGCGCGAATACGAGCTCACGTCTTCAGGATCGAACATGACCGGGGTGAGGACGCCGGTACACGGGACACACTCGTTTGCGAACTGTGCCGTGAGCGACGTCGGATCGATCACGATCGTGGATCTCGGCGTCGCCTGACGAAGTGACGCCACGATCTTTGGCGTCGACGAAGGTGAACCTGCCAAAACCACGACGTCGGGAGAAGCGCTGCCGACCTGACCTGCGAACGTATCGAAATCGGACTGTCCAATGCCGAGGCTCGACTCCGGCGTAAGGACCGCTACCCCCGCATCGGCGAAGGCTCGGGAGTAGCTCGCCGCGACCGATCGGCCGATTGGGTCATCACCGGCGAACGCAACGACCGCGGTCGAGGTCAGGCGCATTGCAACAAGTTCGGCCGCAACGCCACGGGCCATGACGTCCGGGGAGATCGCCGATCGTCGAACCCACGGTCCGATCGCTGGAATCCCGTTCGCCGACGTCGATGCACCGAACAACAGCGTGTTCGACTTCTCCGCATGGACGCTTACCGAACGCGCATGTTTCGACAGGGTTGGTCCGATGACGGCATGAACGTTTCGTTCGGTGAGCGAATCAAACCCGCGAACCGCCGACTCAGAGGTTGCTCCCTCTTCCGCGACGACCAACGACACGGGCCGACCGCCGATCCCTCCGAGCTCGTTGACGAATGCGACCGCCAAGTCGGCGCCGCGCGACAACTCGTCGGCCGCGTGCGTCACGGCCGCGTCACCGGACTTGCGGGCGAGCAGGAATCCGAAACGGTACGGCTCCCCGGAGGCGCGAACCCGCACCGACACCTCACCTCGAGCGGCGGCCACCGTCGCTGCGTCCAGGGTCGCAGCGCCCGTGCCTCCCGGGACAGATGCGGCACCGGCCGAGGTGCCCGACGACTTCGGCGCCTTGGCCGGGGGCTTCGCGGGCGACTTTGGGGACGCGGACTTCGGGGTGGACTTGGGTGCAGACCGTGACGACGTGGACTTTGCCGCGGCGAAGCTCGCGGTCGATGCGGCGCGAGCGTGTACTCCTACGTCAGTGAGTGGCGAGGTCAGTGCCAGGAGCACGCCGAGCGGCGCGAGCACGACGAGTCGAGCACGCATCACCGAGCCCCGAAGGCGCCGAGGGCTCGAGACCACGTCACGGACGGATTGTAGATCGTCTTGTAGATCGTCGACGCAACCCGTTTTTTTACATTGGGCGCCACGCCCGACAGGAAGAGAGACTCTGGAAATACCACTCAGAGTGGTGCTACGGTGAATCTATGTTCATTTCTGAACGCCTCGTGCGGTCAATTCGCCGGGGATCGCTCGCTGCACTTGCCTTCATACTGGTCTTTCTGGGGCCGTCATGGCCGAGCGCAACCGCTGCCCAACCCGTCCTGGTCGAGTCGACACTGGTAAACGGCGCACAATTCGAGTCTCGACCGTTTCGGGTCGTGTTTACGTTTGCCGAGCCCGTCGTGCGCCTCGGGGTCGGGCTCTCTCGAAACGCCGTCGAGGTTCCAATCGCGGTTGCGCAGCCGAGTTCGTCTGCCAGCGAGGCATTTCTTGATCTTCCGGCGCTTGGGCCCGGCTCCTACGTCCTTCGCTGGACCGCATCGAGCAGCGACGGAACCGCGAGCGGCGTCCTGCGATTCACCGTGACCGAGCCGAGACCTCCCGCTCCAACCACGGCAACAAGCGTTGCAGCAACGATCGCGCCGATCGCCGACGTGACCTCAACGCTTCCCCCTCCCCCGTCGTCGGTCGTACCGGAAGTCCCCGAGTCCACCCAGCCACCGACGTCCGCGCCACCCTCCACACCACCGCCGTCACCACCATCTGACGCCGTCACCGAAACCAGTGCCGCCGCAATCACCTCACGACCACCCGTTGAAAGCACCGCTCCCGGCGGTCTCAACGCAACGACGGCACCTTTCGTCCCACGCGAAACCTCGACCCCGAACGCGGCAAACGCAAGGATCGGATCCACGCCAGCGAGCAGAGCCCCGACACCGACCACTGCATCCGAGCTCGCTCCGGTCCCCGACCCGACGGCCACACCCCTGAGCCCGCCCGTGGTGGCGACCACGAAGCCACCCTCTGCTCGTCCCGCGCCCGGGTCCACGAACCCGCAGGGTACGACCAGTTCGCCGACGTCGCTGACGACGACCGCGACAATCGCGACGACTGCCACGAACACGAAGCGTGCGGCGAGGTCCGACGCACCGACCACGATTTCGCTGTCTCAGCTCAAGGATCCGACTGACCCAAACCCGGAATTCGATCCAAACACCGGTCGAGCAACGACGACGATCGTCTTGAACAACGACAGGCCGACGGCGACCAGATCTGATGGTTCACCGATCGAGATTCCCCTTCGCACGCTTGCGACCACGTCGAGTTCGTCGAGTTCGTCGATTGCGCAGTCCTCGACGTCTGCCGCCACTGATCCGGCCACGACGAACGCAGGGGCCGGCGCTGTGATTCCCAAGGAGTCCGGACCCAAGAAGCCAAATCGTTTCGAAGTGTTTCGTTCCGGGCTCGGCGTTTTGGGCGTGGTTGCGCTCCTGGCCACCTTTGCGACGATCCTTACTCGACGCACACCAAAAGGTTTGCGAGTGCTGCTCCTCAACAGCGCAGCGATCGGCCTCGCGACGGTTGGGTTGGTCTCGATGGTCGGGATCGCCGACGAACTCCTTGCACAGCCGCTCCAGTCCGTTCGCGTCGCCTCGAAAATCATCGGTGCACTTTCGTTTCTTGGCGCCGGCTACCTGCGCTACCTCGTCGGCGACCGTACCTTGCCGAAACGACAAATCGCTCTCGATCTCCGCACGCAATCGACGGGATCTGTTCGAGGACGAGCTCTCGACGCAGTGATGGGACGGTTCAACCGAATTGCCGCAGGGCAGCTGCTGTTCGTACTCCTGCTGATCGCCGGCTCCGTGCTTCTCATGTCTCGCTGACTGCGGACACACAAAACAACACGCCCGACGCAACCGACGAATTCGCGTGTCCGACATGGTGTCGACATGGTGTCGCATTGATGTCGGCCCGTGCTCTCCCCCTATCGGTGCAAGACTCGTGACGTGATCGACGAAGCCGCTCACTCGCCGGCGCCCACTCGAACGACCCCACCAATCGATGTCGGTCCCTCTCGTTGGCACATGCCCGACCCCCGTCAGATCACGTCAGCGGGGGAAACCGACGACGCCGACCTGGTGGCAGTGGGCGCGGATCTCGAACCGCCGACCCTTGTGCACGCCTATCGCCACGGTCTGTTCCCGTGGCCCCACGGCCGACGACAACTCCCGTGGTTCTCCCCAAATCCGCGCGGCGTCCTTCCCCCCGAACGGCTTCGGGTCTCCAAATCGCTTCGACAGACTCTGCGGCGAACCGGCTGGACCGCCACTGTCGACGGTGCATTTCCCGAGGTGATCGCAGCCTGCTCGAAGCGTCCTGACGGCGACGGCACGTGGATCACCGCGCCGATGCGACGCGCCTACACCCGGCTGCATGAACTGGGCTGGGTGCACAGCGTCGAGGTTTGGGATGGGAGTGATCTGGTCGGCGGACTCTACGGTTTTTTGATCGGTGGAATCTTCACCGGCGAATCGATGTTCCATCACCGAACCGACGCGTCGAAAGTAGCTATGGTCGAGTTGGCTCATCGACTTGTCGAAGCGCGCGGCTCGCTCATCGACGTCCAGTTGGTGACGGATCATCTTGCATCTCTCGGCGCCATCGGTATCGCCCGGCCCCTCTTTCTCGATCTTCTCACCGAGCTTCGCGACGACGACGTGCGGTTGGTGCGCGATCGACTCCCGGTGGCCAGACTCGTAGGTACACCTATTGAAATGTGCGCGGGTCCGTAGAACTCACGGGAAACTCCGAGCTAGAACAGCGTGAGGGCTCGATCAGATTCCGGGGAGCCTGAGTCTTCCGGCGGTAACGATTCGTGCACGTAGGAATCGTGTGTTCCTTCGGTTTCATTCGAATCATCCTCGCTCAAGCCGGTCACACTTCGTGCAGACTGCGACAGGGCGGCAGCAACGGCCAGCGCGTCGACACGATCGTTCATGCGATTCCCGCTATGGCCCTTCACCCATTGAAACGTCACCCGGTCGTGACCCATGGTCATCGCATCGCGATACAGCGCTACCAGGGGTTTCCAAAGGTCTTGGTTCGCTACCGGTTGCTTCTGACTGTTCTTCCACCCGCGAGACATCCAGCCCTTCCACCATTGATCGCGAAAGCAGTTCACGACGTAGGTGGAGTCGCTGACCACTCGAATCGGACCGGCGTGTTTCGGCAGGAGTGTCTGGAGGGCGTCGAGGACGGCCCACACTTCCATTCGCTGATTGGTCGAGTGCGGCTCGCTGCCGCTTCCCTCGATCCCGGTTTCCGTCGCCCAGCCCCAACCGCCCGGCCCCGGATTTCCCGAGCACGCCCCATCGGTGAACACAACAAGCACGTCCTCTGGGTCACTCATGGCACGAAGCATGCCACGCCTCGATTCCTCAGTTCGCGCATGGCAGGGTGACGACGACACAAGCACCACCGGCAACTGTGGTCTCGAGTCGCCCGCCCGCGCCCTCGACGAGCTTACGAACAATGTCCAAACCAAGCCCCGTGGAACCAGACCCGCTGCGGCCACGCTCGATGCTCGTGTTGGAAAACCCAGGACCCGAGTCCGAGACCGTCAGGCGAACGGCGGACTGTTCCCTGCTCACCGAGATCGCAAACGGAGTTCCCTCCGGTGTGTGCGAGAACACGTTGTCGATCAAGATGTCGATAACCGCGCCGACGTCTGAGGCAACCATTGCGACGGGGGCGTCCTGCTCGGAGATGGAAACATGGAGGGCGCGATCTTGATCCTCGGCGAGCACTGCCCAGAAGGACACGCGTTTGCGGACGATGTCCACGAAGTCGCTCCGCACGCCGATCCCTCGACGGGTCGGTTGCGCTGCTTCACGAATGATTTCGTCGATCGTTCGCGTGAGCTCGTCGAGACCCGCATCGAGACGTCGGATGTGCGGTTCATGACGCATTGACGAGATTTCTGCTCGCAGTGCAGTCACGGGCGTGCGAAGGCGATGCTGCAGATCAGCGGCGGCAGCACGTTCGGTGCCCAGCAACTCGTCGATGCGATCGGCCAGCGCATTGAGCGCCTTCCCAACTTCGCGGATCTCCCGGGGCCCGGTCGACGCGTTGCGGGCCGTGACATCACCACGACCGAGTCGGTTTGCCGTGTTGGCCAAGCCGTCGACGCTCGCCACCAGCGATCGGCCTAGTCGGTCTGCCACGACAACAGCAAGAGCGATGAGCACACCACTCAGGCCGAGAAGAATCAACCATTGTCTACCCACGTTTCGGAGGAGTTCGGATTTGGGAATGAACACGCGAATGATCGCCAGACTCGCATTCGATCGAAGGACCGGTTCGTACACGACCTGGCCACCCGGAGCGGGAACAACGAAGGACTCACTGTTTCGCGCTCGAGCAAGAGCCTTTGGATTCGCGATGGGGTCACGGTCGACAACCTCACCGCCTCCCAAAATCGAACCGTCCGGGAACTCGACGGTGATAAGACGCGGACTGCTCCGTCGACTGATCGAGTTGAGCGCTCCGGTGACACGCGGATCACCGGCCAGGGACAGGATCGGCGTGAGCGCCCGGGCATCGTTCTTCCCTGCCCCGATCGCCCGCTGTCGAGCGCTCGACCGAATGAGCAGCGCCAATGGAACGGCAAAAACCAAAACAATAAGTACACTTAGAAAGAACGACTGCAACGCAAGCAAACGACGCATGCAAGCCGCTTCAGTTCGACCCTGAGGGTTTCACCATCTTGATGCCCACCCCGCGAATGGATTGAAGATACTTCGGCGACTCGGCCGTCTCGCCAAGCTTTCGTCGCAACCAAGACACATGGACATCGACGGTCTTGTCCGTGGTGAACACCGGCTGACGCCAGACTTCGGCCAGGATCTCGCGCTTCGAAACGACACGATCGACGTTTTGCGCAAGGTAATGGAGAAGGTCGAACTCTTTTCGGCTCAGGTCGAGTTCCACACCGGCGAGGCGAGCGATGCGCGTGCGGGGGTTGATCCGAAGCTCACCGACCACGGCCTCCGGGTTCTCGCCGCGCCGACCGAGTCGCCGGAGTGCCGCACGTATTCGCGCTTCGAGCTGTTCGGGGGAAAAGGGCTTGGTGACGTAGTCGTCGGCGCCGGCATTCAACGTCGAAATGATGTCCTCCTCGGCAACGCGTGCGGTCGCAACGATCACGATGGCGTCGCTCACCGGCCTGACCATCTTCAGGAGGTCGACCCCGTCGAGGTCCGGCAGCCCGAGGTCGAGAACGACGACATCGGGCTTGCGCTGGACGATGATCTGAAGCCCGGCCATGGCCGTTTCTGCTGGTGTAACCGAGTGTCCGAAGGATTCCAGGGCTTTCGTGAGCGCTGCTCGCACACGCGCGTCGTCCTCGATGACCACGATGTCGGACATGGGACGGACGCTACCGCATAAGCCGGGGTTAACAACGACTGAACTCTGCTTCAAATTCGTTCGTATTGTTTGGAATCGCCTGAACATTCGGTAACAACTAGGAGCGACGTCACCACCACGGCCACCTCGGCCACTAGGAGAAACCAATGCGTTCACGCAAATTGATCATCGCGGCCGCTGCTATTGCGGCGTCGATCGCTCTAGCCACACCGACAGCGCAGGCTGCCAAGAAGACGACGAAGAAGAAGTCCGTCAAGACCACCGTTGCCCCCACGACTGCTCCCGCCACGACGGCGGCGGCTGCGCCAGCCCCTGCCCCGGCCCCCGGCGGCGCCACCATCGAAGCGCTGAAGAAGGCGGGCAAGATTCGCATCGGCATTAAGCAAAACGTCCCGCTGATTGGCCTCAAGAACCCGATTACAAACGCCTACAGCGGATATGACGTAGAAATCGCGAAGATCATTGCAAAGTCGGTCTTCGGGGATGACAAGAACAGGATCGAATGGGTCGATGCCTCCGTATCGGCGAACCGAATCCCGTTCATCACGGATAACAAGGCTGACATCGTCATTGCGACGTTCTCCATCACCGATTCCCGAAAAAAGGACATCGACATGGCGGGACCATATTTCATCGCCGGCCAGGACATCATGGCGTACAAGGTCGAACTGGCGAGTATCAAAAGCGTCGATGATCTCAACGGACGAAAGGTTTGCGCTCAGTCCGCGTCGACGTCACTCACCACCCTGAAGGCGAAAGCCCCGAAGGCATCGTTTATCGAACTCCCGGGCGTTGCCGAATGCGTCGAAGCGCTAAAAGACGGTCGTGTCGATGCAGTCTCGACCGACGACGCGCTGCTCGCCGGCTTTGCCGAGAAGTTTCCGGCGTTCGGCCTCATGGGGAAGCCGTTCACACTGGAAAAGTACGGCATCGGTCTGAAAAAGGGCGATGCGGCGTTTCGCAACTTCCTGAACGACGCCATCGAAGCGTCCTACAAGGACGGCTCGTGGAAGAAGGCTGTGGAGTCAACGTTGGGCACCGGCGGTCTCGTTACACCACAACCTCCTGCGGTCGACCGTTACGCTGCTGGAGCGTTCTAAACAGATCAGAGATCGGGGAATCTCCCGGTCGTTTAGTTCAAACTCGCGATACCGGGGTGGCCAATTCATTGGCCACCCCGGTACCTTTTTCACTCTACGTGACGTGGTCAGTAGTCCGATCGACCCATTATCACATTCCACGTTTACACCGGTGGATGCTAAACCTATACTTCGTTCACTATTCCTGTAGATGTTCAACGGTGATCCGTTGTTCACCAACCGACGGAGACCTCGCAATGTCCTCACCGCACACCCACAAACGATTGAATCCGAGAGCACTTCGGCAGCTATTCGCCGCTCTCATCCTTCTGTTTGGGGCCATAACAGCGACAGTGGTCTCCAACGGACGGGCGGGTACGCCGGATCAGGGAGTGAACCCTAGCTTTCTCTCGACCGGTGGTTTCAAGCGTGACGTCCTCGTCCACGGCGCATACATCTATTGGACCCAGCGAAGTTCCGAGACAATCGCCGAGGGCGTGGTCCAAACCCGGTCGATCGGTCGAGCCAACATTGACGGTTCCAACGCAAACGCCAACTTCATTACGCTTCCGGCGTCGAATGAAAAGCTCGGGGGAATTCCCGGAGGTCTGACCACCGACGGAACCCACCTGTATTGGACCATTACGTCCGACGAAAAAGTACTTGTCGGCTTCGTGTCCAAGGCCACCCTTGATGGCACCCTCGTCGCTCGCGAGCTCGTGGCCACAGGAGAGGGTCCGGTTGGGATCACCGTTGCGAACGGCAAGCTCTACTGGGCCAACGCCGACGCCAACACGATCGGCACGGCCAACACCGATGGAACAGGTCTGAACCAGACGCTGGTTACGAACACGGTGCGTCCATACGGCGTCCGCGTGATTGGCGACTACCTGTACTACACGAACTTCGGCAACGGTAAGACGATCGGCCGTTCGACGCTCGATGGATCGGTACAGGAACCGAATTTCCTCTTCACCACTCCTGATTCCGTGCCGGCCGGCAACGGCGTCACCGGCATCACGTCGGACGCGACCTACCTTTACTGGTCCAACTATGTAGCGAACGCCAACTCGACGATCGGCCGATACCGCCTCGACGGATCGGCCCCTGTGGAAAACACCTGGCTCAAAGGCCTTCCGACCGCAACCCCGGCAAACCCGGTCGTAGCACCCGTTGGACTTGCCGTGACGTCGACTCATCTGTACTGGACCAGCTTCGAGCCCCAGACCATCGGACGCACCGAGTTCGACACAGCGGCTCCCGTACTTGCGGTGGCACCCGTGAATGCGGTCGCAACGGCGCTCACATCGGCGATCACGTATCCCACGCCGGTCACGGCCACCGACATCAACGACACGGCGCCGAACATCACGATCACGTGCTCGACCGGTGATGTGAAAGGTGGCATGTTCCCCTTGGGCGTCACCACGGTCACCTGTACGGCAAATGATGCGGTTGGAAACTCGTCTTCTAAGTCCTTCGACGTCACGGTCGCCAAGCCGGCCGCACCAACTCTGACGGTTTCTGCCGACGTGATTGCTGAGGCAACTGCACCGGCTGGAGTTGCTGTGACCTACTCCGCTCCCACCGCGAGTGCTGGCACACCGACGTGCAACCCTGCATCGGGAACGGTGTTCAAGGTTGGCCAGACGCCCGTGACGTGCTCGGTTGTCGACGCTTTCGACCAGACGACCACGAAGACATTTACGGTCACCGTCACCCTGCCGTCGTCCCCGAAGATCGTGGTGGCTGATCAAAGCGTCGCGGCGACCTCGCCAGCGGGCGCAGTGGTCACGTACTCGGCGACCTCCGCTGCGGGAACACCGACGTGTGCTCCCGTCTCGGGATCGACCTTCGTGATCGGCACCACCAAAGTGTCGTGCAGCGTTACCGACGCCTTCGGCCAGGTAGGCGCCGCCACCTTCAACGTGACCGTCACCAAGCCGGCACCGCCCGTCATCTCGGTGCCCGGCACGGTCGAAGTCGTGACCTCGGCCACCTCGGCTCCCGCGACGTTCGTGGCTCCGACGTCGCCGGCCGGCAAGCCCACGTGTTCGGCGGTGTCCGGTGCTGTGTTCAAGCTGGCACGACGACCGTGACGTGCAAGGTCACCGACGCTTTCGGTCAAACCGGAACTGCCTCTTTCAACGTTGTGGTTCGTCAACCGGTGCTCATCCCGGTCGTGCAGGTCGTGCCGGATAGCCCGACCACGACGGCCGCTCCGGATACGGCTGCGCCAACCACCGCGCCTCCGACGGCTGCAGCACCGACCACTGCAGCGCCAACAACTGCAGCTCCAACAACTGCAGCTCCAACGGCTGCGCCGGCCACAGTGCCTGCCGTGGAGATCGCCGGGATTACGGTAACTCCAGATGAAGCCCCGGCTGCGACAGCAGTAAATGCGGAGCCTTCCTTCACGGGATAACCGCCCTCTACGACGGTGAGCTGCTCCGTTCCGGCGGAGCAGCTGACGTAGTGTCCTTCGTCACGCACCACTGCTCCGGTTCACCAACCCGGATCAATGGCTCAGGAGGAAACCGTGGAGAAACGCTGGTACGACTTCAGCGCCGACATATTCGAGGGAATCCGCAACACCGTAACGGCCACTCTTTTGGGGTTTGCCCTTGGGCTTGCGATAGGGACGGTCGTCGCGATCTTTCGGTTGAGTCCGATCCGGCCGCTGCGCACTGTCGCCAAGCTCTATACGAGTCTGATGGTCAACTCGCCGTTGATCTTCTTGATGCTCTTCCTGTTCTACGGAATGCCGAAGCTCGACCTTCGACCCAGTTCGTACCAGTGTGCCGTCATCGGGTTGGGCCTCTATCTGGGCGGCTACAGCGCCGAGGCCCTACGGGCCGGAGTGAACACCGTTGCCAACGGTCAGGCCGAGGCGGCGCGAGCGATTGGGCTCACCTTTGGTCAGACACTGCGCCACGTCGTGCTGCCACAGGCATTGCGCAGCTCGATCGGCCCGATGGGCGTGCTGTTGAACGCGAGCTTTCGAAACGTCGCCGTCGCCGGTGCGATCAGCTTCGCCGACGTCGTCTTCGTGTCGAAGCGAATCTCGGAGGACACCACGGACTACTACCCGATGTTCGCGGTTCAGTTCTTGGTGATCGCAGCACTGGCCCTGCTCACGTCGTTCACCGCAAGTCAGCTTGATCGACGTTTCGCCGTGAAGAGATAAGTGAACACATAATGTCGATTCTCGAATCACTTCTTCGCCTTCCCGAACCCGGCCCCGGCGAGATCCGCCTCACCGAAGACCTTGGGCCGCGCGGCCGCCGACGCGTCCTTGCCGCGAGTGTCGCCTGCCTCGCTGTCCTTGTCGCCGTGCTCTGGTGGCTGTTCCGAACACTCAACACATGGCGTTACGCCCCGGGATCTGTCGCCGGCGATGCTCCTGTGTCCAAAGGACAATTCGACGGCGCTCTCTGGGCTCCGTTCAAAGAAAAGCTGCTCTGGACGAAGGCAATCGTCCCGGGTATCTCCAATACGATGCGGGCGTTCGCGCTGGGCCTGATCCTCGCTCTCCTCATCGGCGTGGGCATGGCCATGTGGAGTTCGGCTGAACGCAAGGCAACCCGCGTCGTTTCAAAGATATACATACAGGCATTCCGGGCTTGTGCGTTGGTTCTGCTCATCCGATTCGCATTCTTTCAACTGGGTCGATCCTTCCCGTCTTGGAAGTCGATCTGGACCTATTCCTTCGTAGCAGTAGTAATTGGGCTTACCTTCTACTATTCGACCGTCTTCGCAGAAGTCATTCGCTCATCGTTGCGATCGTTGTCGGCCGGTCAAAGCGAAGCGGGGCTCGCCCTCGGATTGAGTTCGGG
Organism: Acidimicrobiia bacterium; assembly: GCA_031418035.1. Lineage (GTDB taxonomy): Bacteria > Actinomycetota > Acidimicrobiia > Acidimicrobiales > JANYDT01 > JANOYY01. The sequence goes on along the minus strand of JANOWU010000187.1, from coordinate 9,953 downwards.
CCAGGTGATGCGTTCGGTCTTACTCCCACAAGCATTGCGCCGTGCGCTACCGAACCTTGTCACACAGTCTGCGTCGCTTCTCAAAGATACCTCTATCGGCTATCTCGTGACATATCCCGAACTCGCCGCTACTTCCGATCTTGTTAAGCAAACATACGATAATTCCCTGCAGACATACTTCGTGTTCTGGGGCATTTACGTGGTTCTGGTTGCGTGCGTCTCAAAACTCGCCGTCTGGATCCAACACCGACAAAACACCAGACGATAAGCACTCATGCAAACATCAACCTCACTATCGAAGGAACACATGCGTACGCCCTCGTCGTCAGAGTCACTTATCGAGATCCGGGGATTAAACAAACACTTCGGGACAAATCACGTGCTGCGCGACATCGATCTCACGGTCCATCGAGGCGAAGTCGTCGTCGTCATCGGCCCGTCGGGGTCCGGCAAGTCCACCCTTTGTCGGTGCATCAATCGACTCGAGCGTTTCCAGGCTGGTTCGATCACGATTGATGGCAAAACGCTGCCTGAGGAAGGAAGAGAACTTGCTGCTTTACGGGCCGATGTGGGCATGGTTTTTCAATCCTTCAACCTCTTCGCCCACAAAACGATCATCGAAAACGTGATGTTGGGACCGACCAAGGTTCGAAAAACGCCGAAAGAGGCAGCACGCGTACAAGCCCAGGGACTCCTCGAGCGCGTTGGTATCGGCCCAAAGGCCGATCAGTTTCCCGCCGAACTCTCCGGTGGCCAACAACAACGGGCAGCGATCGCCCGAGCACTCGCTATGGAACCAAAAGTGATGCTCTTCGACGAGCCCACATCCGCACTGGATCCCGAGATGGTGAACGAGGTTCTCGATGTCATGCTCGAACTGGCCGCACAGGGCATGACGATGGTCGTCGTAACACATGAAATGGGGTTTGCTCGCTCTGCTGCCCATCGGGTTGCGTTCATGGACGCTGGTCAGATCGTCGAGATTGCGCCACCCGATCAATTCTTCGACACACCGAAAAGCGACCGCGCCAAACAGTTTCTTTCGAAAATCCTGCATTAGCGACTGATTCTTTCGTAAGTGTTCAACTTCTCTGGCATTATGTAGTCATGTCTGAAGATGCCGAACTTGCCGTACGCCGTTATCTCGATTTTCTTGTAGACCCGAGTTCAATTTTGGACAGCGGGCTCATTGCCAGTCTTGAATCGGAACTCGCAACAACTACTGATCCGATGAAAAAACTTCATGCTCACGCTGCACTTGAAAAAGCGCGTCGAAGCGACGGTGATTCGGTGCGCGCGGCATTTGTGAAACACGCTCGCGCCTACGCCGCCTCTCACGATCTTCCCGCAGCCGCATTTCGTAGCGTTGGGGTCAGCGATATTGCACTCGCCGAAGCCGGATTTGATCTCGGACACGGTCGAATCAAATCAAAGTCGAAAAAGAGTGCGGCCCCGGCCGGACGCCGCCGTGCCCCGAAGGTTTCCAAATCCACGATCCAGGCCCATATCCTCGCAACGTCGGCACCATTCACCCTCAATGACGTTATGGCATCGGTCGGCGGATCGATTGGAACGGTCAACACGGTCGTCAAGGAATTGGTGACCGCAGGATCGGTCAAGCAATTAGGACCGGATACCGACCACCAGGGCCGAGGCCGCGCGCCTATCCGATACTCGCGATAAAGCGGTTGCTGCGAGGACCCCGACTTCGCCGCCCGCTTCAGGCGCTTGTCGTTCTCGCTGTCGCCGTCGTAGCGACCGCGTGCACGTCCTCGCGCACGACGCCTTCATCGACGCTCGCCGAGCCTCTGCCGTCGCTCACCACAGCCTCGTACGCCAGTCCGACGCTCGAACGCATCGCCGAACGGGGCCGTCTTCGCGTCGGCGTCAAGTTCGACGTCCCCCTCTTCGGCTACCAGGATCCCGTCACCAAGGACCTCAGCGGGTTCGACATCGAGATTGCGCGTGGCATTGCAGCGGAGCTCTTTCCCGACGATCCGCAGTCCCAACGCCGAATCGACTTCGTGGAGGCACTTTCGCGAAACCGCGAAAACCTTCTCATCACTGATTCAGTCGACCTGATTGTCTCCACGTACACGATCAACGATGCTCGCAAGCAACTGGTCGACTTCGCAGGCCCGTACTACATCGCCGGTCAGGACATCTTGGCTCGGAAGACCGACGTGGACAGCGGCAAAATCCGCGGGGTGTCCGACGTCAACGGCCTGCGCATCTGTTCCGTCACCGGATCCACGAGTTTGGCGAACCTCCGTGCCGCCGCCCCCGGCGCCGACACGTCCATAACGAAGGACAAGTACTCGGAATGCTTCGAGGCGCTACGCCGTCGCCAGGTCGATGCGATGACGACCGACGATGTCATCCTTCTCGGTCTGGCCCAGAACTTTCCCGAATTCGCGATCGCCGGAAATCCGTTTCGCACCGAACCATATGGGATCGGCGTACGCAAAGGCGACGCCGCAATGCGTGACCGGATCAACGAGATCTTGCAGAACATGTTCGAGAACGGGCAGTGGGCCGAGGCGTTCCGTAAAACGGTTGGCACGACCGGAGCGTTGGTGCCGATACACCCCGAGCTAGAAATCGACTGAGCGTCGAGATTTTCGTCCGGCTAGCCGGGCAGAAGCCCGCCAAGGCCGGGATCGATGGTTGTTGTCGTCGTCGCGATCGAAGCGGGGCTTTCTCGCTTCACAAGTTGGCCGACGGTGATCTCGCTCGCCGACGAGTTCGTGGTCGTCGTGCGCACCTCGACGGGTTGACCTATGACCAATTCGGACCGCGTTGCGATAGTCCGCCTCCCGATCGGCGTGGTGGCGGTGAGTGCGACCTGGACCGTCGAGCCGTCAGCTTTCTTCAGCGTCAGAGAGTCGGCGGTCAAGGCGACGATGGTGCCGCGTACAAGGTCTTCGCCAATAGCGCCCGTCGCGCTCGACGACGCTGGAGTTGCACCTGCGCCGGTACTGTTCTGGCCGAAGATCTGCGCGAGCTGTTCTGCCGTCGGCGCGCCCGTCGCGCCTGCCGCCGCGCCCGTCCCGACTCCGCCGAACCCACCGCGTCCGGAGACTGAGGTGGGCGCGTTCGATCTGCCGTAGCGTGCGCCCACCCCGAAGATGACGAGCCCCAGGACCACCCCCGTGAGGACGCCGGCGAATAGCTTCCATCCGCGGCCGGCCGTGTTGCGAGGTTGCGCCCAGGAGTCGTCATCGACAAACCCGGGAGAGGGTGGCTGCGCGGCGCCAGTAGAGATGGTCATGAGCGTTCCCGTTTTGCGTCGTTGTCAGGGCAAAGAATCATATGTACACCTATTCATGTCGGAGCGCGTCGATCGGTCTCATCGACGCTGCCCGGTTCGCCGGATAGAAACCAAAGAAGATCGATATCCCGACTGCCACTCCAAAGGCGAGAAACACCGACGGCCAACTCACGACGGGTTGGACTCCAGCAATTTTGAAATGTGAGCCGCCGAGGCCCACGCCAACGCCGACAATGCCGCCAATAGCACCGAGCACCATCGCCTCCAACAGAAACTGACTGAGGATCGCCTTCTTTCGCGCGCCGACGGCCTTTCGAATGCCAATCTCACGAGTCCGCTCGGTCACTGTCACCAACATGATGTTCATGATCCCGATGCCCCCGACCAGTAGAGAGATCGCAGCAACGGCGGCCAGCAGAACCGTAAGCGTCTTTGCGGTCTCGGTCGAGGATTGAATCAGCGTCGACGCGTTCAAGACCCGAAATCCAAGGTCCGTCGCCGTCGGGCTTTTCCCATATCGGGCGGCAAGCACGTTGGTCACGATGTCTTGCGCGTTCGTCGTCTCCTTCTGCGACGTCGCTTGAACGGTCAGTTGTGAGAGCGCGCTGCCGCCCACGAGCGTGTCGCGAAGGGTCGTAAGGGGCACGAACGCAATGTCGTCTTGGTCCTGGAGCCCGTTCGAGCCCTTTGTGGCCAGCACCCCCAGTACCTGGAAGGCGTTTCCATCGAGTTTGACGGATTCGCCAACGGGGTCGATCGAGCCGTTGATCTTCGGATCGCCGAACAAGTTGGTCGCAACCGTTGCGCCCAGCACGACAACTCGGCTCCGCGCCTCGACGTCGTCCGCGCTGAAAAGACGTCCGCTGCCAACCTTCCAGTTCGCGGCCTCCCAGAGGCCGGCCGTGGTGCCGGTAACGCGACCCGGCGTAACCGACGCCCCATCGAATTCGGCCACCACGGTCTGAGAACTCGCCTGCGGCACGACGGCCTTGATCGAGTCAGCCCATTGCGTGTCTTCAAGGGCCGCCACTTCCTTCATTGTTATCGTCGCGCCCTGCGGACCACCTCCACCACCTCCACCGCCGCCGGCCCCCGGTGCTCGGCGGCCAGAGCTCCCCGGAGAGACCTGCAGTGCATTGGTTCCGAGGTTCTCAAACTGCTTTCGCACCGCAGCGGACGAGCCATTGCCGACTGCGACGAGCGTCACTACCGACGCAACACCGATGAGAATCCCCAAAATAGTAAGTGCACTTCGCAACCTGTTCGAACCGACGCCGCGAAGCGCTAGGCGAACCGTTTCGCGAAGCCTCACTTGACCACCGCCAATCCGGTTCTATCTTCTGCGGAGACCGGGGCCTGGCGTTGGTCGTCGAGCACTTCGCCGTCGCGCAGTCGGATCACCCGACTGGCAAAGGCGGCGACTTCGGTTTCGTGCGTGATCAGAACCACGGTGCGGCCCTCGCGATGCAACCGCTTGAACACCGACAACACATCCACCGTCGATGCGCTGTCCAGGTTCCCGGTTGGTTCGTCGGCAAGGATCAGCGCCGGGTTCGTGGCGATCGCTCGAGCAACGGCAACGCGTTGTTGTTGTCCGCCGGAAAGCTCCGACGGCACGTGTGACGTCCGATCGCCGAGACCCACCGCATCGAGTGCCGCAACGGCGCGGGTGCGCCGTTCCTTGGGCCGCACTCCGGCGTAGGCCAGAGGTAGCTCGACGTTCTCGAGAGCGGTGGTGCGCGGGATCAGATTGAAACTCTGGAAGATGAATCCGATCTTGCGGTTTCGAGCGACGGCGAGTTGTTCTTCGTCGAGCGTGCGAACGTCGATTCCATCCAAGAAATAGCGACCCGACGTCGGCACATCGAGGCATCCGATGATGTTCATGAGCGTCGACTTGCCAGACCCGGAGGTACCCATGATGGCGACAAAGTCACCGCGCTCGATCGTGAGCGACAACGACCGAAGCGCGAAAACCTGGTGCTCACCCATGTCATAGCGCTTCGTAATGTTGGTGAGTTCGATGACGTTCGGCGACAGGACCCGTTCGATCCCTGCGCGTGTCGACGCAGATTCACGTTTCATCAGGGACCTCTCAACCCACCGCCGCCAGCGAGTCCACCGCCACCGCCACCGCCGCCACCACCGAGTCCGCCGCGACCACCACCGAGACCCGTGGTCGACTGAATGATCGTTTGCGGAATGATCACCGTCTGTCCTTCCGTAAGCCCACGTACGATTTCAGTGCCCGCGGTGCCGATGACACCAATCTCGACCGGCGTCCTCGTGTCGACCTTCCCCTCCCGAACGGTCACGAACGCACGAGCCCCCCGACGCGTCACTGCATTCGAGGGCAGGAGGAGCACGCCCTTCGATTCCTTCACGTTGACTTCGGCCTGGGCAGTCATACCGGGCTTCACGCCTTGTTGGAAGGCACCGGGCAACTCGATCGAGGCGTAGTAGGTCGCCACACCACCAACCGATGTCCCGGTCTGATCGACGGCCTTCACCGTTCCGGTCAGCGACACAGACGTAAGCGCGTCGAAGGTCACCACAACCGACTGGCCGACGCTGATCTTCACGGCGTTCGCCTCCGAAAATCCGGCTTTCACCAGGAGCACATCGACGGAGGTGACCTCAAGAGAAGCACTCGATGTTGCGGCTGTCGAGCCGTTCGCGCCACCTCCGGACGACGTCCCCACTTCCGTTCCTACGACGCCACTCTGCGCGCTTACGATTCCGTCGAAAGGCGCAACGAGTTTGGTTTGCGTCGCTGCTTCCTCGGCGTTCGTCAAGGTCACCATCGCCTGGTCAACCGCGGCGCTTGCGGAAATGAGATCCGCCTCCTTCGCCGGTGCAAGCTTGACAGCGTTTCCGGCCCGCGTGGATTGCAGGTTCAACTGCGCGGAGCGAACGCCCGACTCGCTGGAGGTGACCTGTTGGCGGTCCTTGAGCTTGGCCGCCTGTTGTGTGTTGCGCGTCGACTCCAGAGAAGCAAGGGCCGTGGTGAGCTGCTGACCGTCTTTCGTAGTGCCCGAGTCGCGGGCGGCGATCGCGTTGGAGAGCGCCATCTCCGCATTGCGAGTCGCCTGCGCGTCTTTGGCCGAGCCTGACGCCTGCGCGTTCATTGCGTTGCTGAACGCGGCTTCTGCGCTCTTGATCGTGTTCTGATCCTTCTCCAGACCAGCCACCTGGGCGTTCACCGAACTCGCGAGTTGGATCTGCTCAGCCGACCGGACCGACTGACTGTCCTTGGCGGCAGTGGCCGCTTGATTGTTCTGCGCAGTCTTCGACTGGTTCGACGAGGTGGTCACCGACTTTTGCTGCTGCGCGACTCGTGACGTCGCCGTGTCCAGCGACGCCTGTGCCTTGTCGAGCACCGTCTTCGCCGCCTCAGCGGCCTGTTTGAGCGCCACATCGGTAGGAGCCGCAGCGGCCGCTGCCTTCTTCGTCTCGTAGTCGACCGATGCCGCACTCACCGCGGTGAGTGCGGCGCTTTGATCGACCTGGTACTGAGCGAGGAGTGTTGCGTCGTTGCTGAGATTTGCCAGCGCCTGATCGACCGAGTTCTGGCTCGACGTGGAGCTGAAACCGGCGTTGACCTTTGCGTTGTCGACCGCCGTTGTCGCCTGATCGACACTCAACTGGTAGTTCTTCGCGTTGAGCTCGGCGCTGCGCTTGGCGGCATCGAGCGACGATGTCGCCGAGTCGACGGTGGCTTGATACGTGCGGGCGTTGAACTCCGAACTCTGCCGCGCACTGTCGAGAGAAGCCTGTGCCTGATCTATTGCGGCCTGATAGTTGCGGGCATTGGCCGCGGCGGAGGTCTGCGCGTTCTCGACGGCCTGTTGAGCGTTCCTCAACTGAAGTTCGTACGACGGAGCATTCACGGAGACCGACGACTTCGTATCGCGCAACGTCCGTTGCGCTGTTTCGAGTTGCATCGCACTCTGTCGGATTTGGAGATCGAGTTGTTTTCGTTCGGCCTCGGTGAGCCCCGATCTCGCCTGGACGAGTCGGGCACGTGCCGTGGCGAGGGTTGCCGTGGACTGGCTGACCGCAGCAACGGCCGTTGCGTCGTCGATGACGGCGAGCACCTGCCCCGCCGTGACCGCATCGCCCTTTGCGACATTCATTTCGAGGAGCGTTCCCGTGCTGCCAAAGGTGAGCGCAATGGCCTGTGGCGCGGAAACTGTCCCCGACGCAGACACTTTTTCTGCCACGTCGCCAACCGTGACAACCGCTGTTCGCTCAATCGTGGCGACCGGCTTGGTCCGAACGCTGTCGTAGGTGAACCAGCCAGCGCCGGCGACGCCTACAACGAGAAAAGCACAGAGGGCTTTTATGGAACGTGGCTGCATAGGACTGCACTCAACGGCACTATTCCTAAGCTTTGGTTGGATTCTTTCGCCGCGACCGCATCAATTTCGGTACGCGCGCATAGTACCTTGCCTGGGATTACCTTGCTGGACTATTCGGCGCCGAAAAAGTACGGGTACAGCGGTTGGCCGCCGCGGTGCACCTCGGCCTCGATGGCGTTCGGCCGATCAGCGAGCCATTCGGTGATCTGGCGCGTCACGGCTTTCGACGAACCCTCCCCTTCGAGAATCGTGACGATCTCGTGGTGCTCGGTGATCAGGGTTTCCAGAAGCGATGTACAGGCTCCGACAAGCGTCGACTCCACGGCGACGATTCCGCCATCGCGGGCGATTCCGAGATAGTCGCCTTCGTTGATCGGGCCGACGTCGCACGAAGAATCACGGACCGCTCGCGTGATCTCCCCCGCTGCCACACTGGCTGCAGCGGCGCGCATCGACGCTGCGTTGGTGTCTATATCGCCTTCAGGATCGTATTGCAGCACGGCTGCCAACCCTTCGGTGACACCACGAGTGGCGATGACCCGCACAACTTTGGACGTCAACGGGGCCACTTGCTCAGCCACCGGAATGATGTTCTTGTTGTTCGGAAGTATCACCACGTTCTGCGCTGGGCAGGCCTCGACCGCTTCGAGGAGTTGTTGCGTCGACGGGTTCATCGACTGTCCACCCGTCACGATGCGCTGCACGTTGTAGGACAGGAAAAGACTTCGGATTCCGTCACCCGTCGTCACCGCGACTACCGCGGTTTCGCACGGTGCACTTTGATGGGGAGCCTCGTCGACGATTTCGTCGCCAGTGGCCTCGCGGACCCAACGTTCTTCTTCGACTTGCTCGTGGAGGTCGGTCACCCGGATCGTATGTGGACGTCCGATCTGTATCGCTGCTTCGATCGAAGGGCCGATGCCGCTCTCATTCGTGTGGATATGGCAATTCCAGATTCCATCCCCACCGACGACCACGATCGAATCGCCGATCGATGCCCAGAGATCTTTGAACCCGGGAATCGACTCGTCGGGTGCCTCGAGGAAATACATGACCTCGTACCCCAGCTCGGAGACGTCGTCACCGTGCCCGTGGAGATCCATCCCCTCCATCGAGAGGGCGTCGGCGCCCGCGGGCGCATCCACGATCGGGATCTGTCGACCGTCGAGCAACGCCAGCGTCGCATCCAGGAGCAGACAGAACCCGGCTCCTCCGGCGTCGACCACCCCAGCCGCTTTCAAGACCGGCAGGAGATCAGGAGTCTGGTCGAGCGCGGTTCCGGCCGAGCGTCGAGCCGATTCGACGACCTCGATCAGCGATGCGTCGCGTCCGGCCGCATCGGATGCGCCCTCTGCGGCCGAGCGGACGACGGTCAGGATCGTTCCCTCGATCGGCTTCATGACGGCGCCGTATGCGGCGGTCGACGCCGCGGTCAGTGCGGAGGCAAAGTCACGCGGTCCAATGCTCGACAAGTCCCGAAAGCTGCTGGCCAGCCCGCGAAGGATCTGACTCAGGATCACCCCGGAGTTGCCCCGAGCGCCCATCAGGGACCCGTGGCTGATCGCCTGGCACACCGTGGCCATATCCGTCGTTCCCGACGATTCCAGTTGCGAAACGACGGATTCGACCGTGAGCGCCATGTTCGTGCCGGTGTCCCCGTCGGGAACCGGATACACATTCAGGCGGTTCACCGCACCCTGATTCTTCCGCAGAGCGTCACGGAACCCGACGATGAGGGCAATGATGTGGTCGGCTCGCAGCGACGCCGTGGGAGCCGATGAGCCGCCACCGTTTGACAAGGAATTGTGCGCGGAAGTGCCAGCCGGGGCATCGGTCGAGGACATGAGGAGGAAATGCTAACCTCTTCCGGTTCTCACTGACCCCACTTCGGGGCAACGACACGAAGGATTTCGACATGGCATCGGTTTGCGAAGTTTGCGGCAAGAAGCCGTCGTTCGGCATGAGTGTCAGCCACTCCCACGTCCGCACAAAGCGTCGTTGGAATCCGAACATTCAGCGGGTCCGGGCGCTCGTCAAAGGTTCGCCAAAACGGGTCAACGTGTGCACCGGCTGCTTGCGCGCCGGCAAGATCACCAAGGTTGCCAACACGGGCTGAGCCTGTCCCCGGTCTCCTGACCGGGTCTGACCGTCGCGCCCGTGTCAATCCGACCGGGTAAATCCTCCACGGCGCTGGTTTCGTCGCGCCCGACTCGTGCGCACTCCAACTCCAACTTCAACTCGGAGGTCGCTCGCACTCCAACCCGCCCGATATGGCGCCAAAAAGGGACCAAAAAGACGGAGTTGGAGTAAAACAGGGGCCG
>JANOWU010000186.1:0-10840 GCA_031418035.1 Acidimicrobiia bacterium | reverse complement strand
TGCGCAAAGGCGTCGCGCGCCAGGCCCAATCGCGTTGCGTCGCTCAGCGCGCCATCGGCGCGCAGCTCGGCGACCACTGGGTCATAGCGAGCGGGGTCGACTATGACTCCTACGTGGGCATAGTTCTTGGCAGCGCCGCGTACCATCGACGGCCCGCCGACGTCGATCAACTCGATAGACGGCTTCGACGTGAATGGGTAGAGGTTGCACACCACGAGATCTATGGGCGTAATGCCGTGCTCTGCGATCACATTCATATGCGCGCTTTTTGATCGGTCGGCGAGAATGGCTGCGTGCACTCGCGGGTGAAGGGTCTTCACGCGACCATCGAGCATTTCGGGAAACTCGGTGAGCGCGTCGACCGTGATGTGCGCGATCCCCGCATCGGCGAGTGCCGCCGCTGTGCCACCGCTCGAGATCAACTCGTACCCCAGCTCGACGAGCGACGAGGCGAACGACACGATGCCGGTCTTGTCATAGACCGAAAGCAGGGCGCGGCGCAGTGGCACGGGATTATCAGTCACGTCTCCACGCTAGGGGACACATCACCGACGAACCGTTCGCGACCCACGCGATTTTGTACGGACCGTCAACCGAACGAGACCACAGCGCCTGGCCCGAACACCTCGACCTCCTCGATCGAATGAATGACGTGCACGTGCTTGTGACCCATCACCGTCCACTCATGCGGCCCACCCACGAGCGCCGTGTCTTCGTCGATCCCGACCACCGCAACCCCTTCGGGACACGAATGGAGATAGTTCTCCACGATGCCGGGCACCCAGCTACGGATCTTGTCGAAGTGCGGGATCACGGCGATGTGTCCGATCATGGCGATGCCCGGGCCCATCTCGGCGCGCGGCTCACGTACCACCGGAGCGAGTGCGCCCATCGCCATTGCCCCGGCGGAACACCCCGCGATTGCCGCCCCGTTGGCAACGGCCTCGGCAACGGCTTCCCATACCGGCGTGTCACGAAGTGACGCCGCGAGGTACCCCGGATTGCCACCCGAGAGGTAAATGAAACCCGCGGACTTGATGGCATGCAGATCACGGAAGCCGTTGGCCTCGTCACGGTCGCGCACCTCGATTGGACGAACCTCCACACCCATCTTGCGAAAGTGCGAGTGAGCCATGGTGATCCACTTCTGAAACGTCCGCTCCCCATCTTGAGCCGACGCCGTCGGGATCACGGCAACCGACTGGTGGCGTCCGTCGAGGAGCGCCGAGTCGACGGGAGTCATCACCGGCAGGAACTCGCCGCTGCCGACGAGCGCGAACTGTGGGCTCATGCGTCGTCACCGTGCGAGGGGTGAGCGCCACGCCACACCGGGTCGCGGACCGCGTCGAACTTCGTATGCGCGTGTTCACCACGGATTGCGGCGAAGGCTTCGGGGACCCAGCGGTCACGACCGATGGTCGCCTCGGGGATCGTCGCCTCGGTGAACCAGCCGACGTCGTTGGCCTCCAGTGGATGGCGCTGCAGTTGACCCCCGGTCGCACGGCAGAGGAACACGATCGAGTACAGCGGCACTGCGGAGAACCCCATGCGAAGACCGTCGACAACCGACAAGACCCGGATGGGTTCACACTCGATCCCGGTCTCCTCGCGGACTTCCTTCACGGCGACTTCCGCGGGTGAGTAGCCGACGTCGGCCCAACCCGTTGGGTGTAGCCACATGTTCGAGTCGGAGCGCTGCATCATCAACAGCTCCCCCGCGTCGTTGCCGACGACCGCGCCGACCGCGACCTTCGGCGTCACGTACCCCGGAACGCCCGAGCCAACGACTCGCATCCATTCTCCGGCCAGTTCGGCGGGCTCGAGTGGGTGGCCAGCGGCGTAGCGCATGTCGGCGGCAACGTGGAGGACCTCCTCGAAACGCTCGCGCTCGTATTGCACGGTCGAGAATCCCAACCCGGTACGCGCAATGGCGGAGAGCGTTTCACTCCAGCGAATCAGATCCGATTGGTTCACCACACCTCCGAGGTTAGACGCCCCTGGCCTGTTCGTTCCCGGCCCGGCGGCGGGGCTAGCCTTTGCGACGTGACTATTCGGGTCGACTGCCGCCACTACTCGTCGCGATCGACGCCGTCGGGAACCGTGGAGCGCTGCCGCATGGACATGGCCCAGGCCGTGCCCTTCGATTGCCCCGACAACTGCATCTTCTTCGAACCCCGTGCCATCAGCGGCGTGGGTTGGTCGACCACCGACACCGAGGGTGAACCAGAGCCCGAGGCGAAGGACCTCTAGCGTTGGTGTCGGCGCTTGTGCTCGAAAGCCTTGCCGACTGACCACCTCAGACCAGCATCGCCCGACGCCTCGCCGAAATCACTGAACGCGGCGGGAGTGAGCGCGTAGATGTCGTCGGGGAACCGTGCCTCGTCGTCGGGATCACGGGACACTGCGGTGATACCTGCGGCCCGGAGCACCTCGGTCGGCCACACCACGGCACGACGCAGAATCGAAAGTGGCGTGCCACGTTGTGCATCAATGTCGGCGGTGAGGAGGTCGCGTAACTCTTGCTCTAGCGATTCATATGCGCGCATACCTACTTGACGTCCGGTAACCGGGTCGCCGCCCCGCTGCTCCACTACAGAGCAAGCCCAAAGAGGCATCTCGACGCGCAAGGCCTCGAGCAGGGCAATACCAAGCGCGCCTACATCAACGACTTCAGACTCGGACACGAGCCCTAGAACAACTCGGCTGCGAGTTCGTCGATCTCGGCGATCATGCCCGTCAGGAATCGACCGAACTCGGCATACACCGCGGAAGCCTCATCGAATCGCATCGTGTACACGGTGGCCTTGAGGTCAGCGGGGTCATGGGCAAAAAGCGTGACCGCCCATTCGAAATCGTCGAGACCGGTAGAACCCGTGACCATCTGCGTCACCCGCCCATGGAACTTGCGACCCGACACGCCATGCTCACGCATCAGCTTGTTGCGGTCGTCGAATGGCAGCGTGAACCAGTTCTCTTCTTCACCGAGACCCCGCCGTTTCGACATCGGGTAGAAACACACGGCGCGCATACCATTCGGTGGGAGCGTCGGGTAAAGGCGGGCCTTGAGCATCTCTTCGGGCATGCCCATGGCGTACTCCGATGCTTCGGTCATCGAAACATACGAATCAACGAGCACCAAACCCGCACGCACCAGATCGCTCTGCAAACGACGTAGCCGCCACATGTCGGCCCCGAGGGCCATGAACCCAACGTCGGCCTTGTGGCCGAGAACCGCAAAGCTCACGACCTGGTGATCGTCGGCCTGGCACGACTTCACCGCAACCGAAACCGCTGACGCGTCGACACTCTTTCCTTCGCCATTCTCGACGCGAAAGAACAGGTGTAAGACCGCAAGACCAATGGCGGGTGACAGTGACTCAGGCATAGGACCTCCACAAACAAATGAGCACAAACAGATGAGCACGAACTGGTGCTCCGGCAAGCCTAGTGGTGTCGGCGTTTTGCCACGACGAGACGACGGATCACTCCTGCGCCGAGCAACAGCGCCACTGCGCCGCCGAGCACCAACAACGGACCCTGCGCATCGTTGGTTCCGTTGTCGTCGATCACCGAAACCGCCGACGAGGTCTTCACGGGAGCTGGCGGCAGCGAACTCGTCGTCGTAGGCGCCGTCATCGCAGGCGGCACCGTCTCGGTGACCGCGACCTCGCTCCCGGTCGCAACATCGCCACCCGGTTCAACCGACGTGTCGAAGAGGAACGGTGATTGCCGTTGCGTCGGCGCAAGCTCCCCCGACACACCGCCCGCGCCATCAGCGCCACCCTGCGCACCATCCAACGGGATCGATGGCCCCGCCGTCACCACCTCCACGGCCGAAGCAGCACCGGCGCCCACGGGAAGCGGCGACATCCCGACGTCGGTGCCACGAAAGGTGAAGAACGTCGAACGCAACCCAAGCGCCGCGTCGAAGCGCGGACCGGGCACACGAAGCGCGCCCGAGGATCCGTACACCGTGACCTCCTTCGCCCTCCCCGACGGCCCAACCTCGGTGATGGCCAAGCTGCTCGGACTTCCCCGGTACCCGACGCGGCGCGCCACTTCACCCAAACTCATCGTCACGGTCCACGCCTTCAAGTCACCTGTCGGGTACACGCCCGCCTGCAGGTACGGAACCGAGATGTTCCCACCGAATCCCTCCGACGGATCAGCGATCGTGCCCCCGCCGCTCGCCGAGTAGAACGTGTTCGCCAAAGCACCTTTGTACGTGACGACCTGGCCCCGAGTCGCCGCGACCGCCGCATCCATCTGCGGATACTCCACCTGCGCGCCCAGGTACACCTGGCACGCCTGCGTCGGACACACCTCGCCGACGGTGCCCATCATCCGAATCGCGTAGGTGCGCGCGGCTACGGCCTGGGCCTGCAGGGTCGCGGCCGGCCAGTCTCGAGACAGGATCTCGCCCATTCCGCGCAGGTACTGCTCCACGTCGACGATGTTCACCACCCGCACGGAACCGCCTCGATTCGCCAGCTCGAGGCTGCCTCGGAAGCGACGTCCTCCCATGCCGATGAGTCCACTGGACGTGACCTCGACGCGCTCTCCGTTTATCTCGAAGTTGCTCGGCTTGGCGCTCGCCCCTTCTTCGACGGAGGGAGGCGTCGTGCCCGGCGACGCGGTCGGTGCGGCCGTCACCGGGGTGGCGCTCCCGCGGGCGCCATCTGCGGCTGGCGATGACGTCAGGCCAGCGTCGGGCGACGCGCCCGGAACCGGCCCGGGTGGCACCGCAGGGACCACGGGCACGGTGTTGGGGTCGGCGAGGCTCGATGTGGGCGACGTTGGGTCGACCGGAGTCACCACCACGACCGGTGGTGCTGCCACGGATGCAGGAGTCGTTGCGCCGACGACGGGGACCGTCACGCCGGTCTGGGTCGCGGCGTCGCCCTGCGAGAGGAGCCCGCGAAACAGGCGGATGCCCTGCGATACGAAGCGCCCCGGTGATACCGCCGCCAGGATGCCGCCCGACGCTGGCGCCGACACAACCGCAGCAGGCGCAGGCACCACCACATCAGCTGGGGCAGGCGCAACCGCAGCTGGGGCAGGCGCGGGCACCACCGCAACCGACGCAGACGCATCGCCGGGCGTCGGTACCGAGGGGTTCGACACATCCGGGTTCGACACATCCGGGTTCGGCGGGCTGGTGGTGTCGGGAGCGGCCCCACCGACCGTTATTCGAAACCCACCCGGGCGCGTGGCGATGCTCACCGTGGTGTCGGCCGGAATCCGGTACTCGCCAATGCTGCCCGCGCCCGTCAGACGTAACGAGATCGTCGACGCCGCCGCGAGGGGCACCCGAATCGCGCCACCGCGCTTGGAGAGGGTGGTACCTGGATAGAACGTCTTCAGAATCTGAGCAGCGCTCCGGCCGGAACGCCCCAGCCAGTACGCACCGTCCTGGGCCATGCCGACGCCGTGGCCGAACCCGCGTCCGTCGATGATCACCGTGGAGTCGGCGCGACTCGACGGAATCGATGTCGGCACACCCAGGGTCGCAACAACGCCGATCGCGACGAACGCGCTCGCCAATGGACGCGTCAGGCGCCGTTGCCGTTGCCGTTCGCCCGGCCGTCTACTTCCCACCCCACCAGTCTGGTCGTTCGGGCGAGCCCGATCGGTCAAACGATGGTTACCGTGAGGGGAATCGACTGCGTCGACCCCACGCTCGTGATCACCAAGTTGAACTTGTGCGAGCCGGCGCGCAGCGGAAGCGTCGAACTCAGCCACATCGTCGAGGTCGTGCCAACCGGGTTGTCGCTGAACCCGACCCATACGTTGGCGGGAAGTTCGCTGGCGGTGAGTGAGATCGTGTCGTTGTTGCCGGGATCACGGTTGATCGTGATCGGATACGACAGCGACCCACCCGTCGAGAGCGTGCCGGCCGGGTTCGATACGACGACCGAGTACCGGTAGGTGGGGCGCGTGGTGGTGGTGACGCCGGTCGTTGTGGTCGCGGAGGTCGTCGTTGTTGCCGCCGCGCCCTCCACCAGAATCGTTGCGGTGACCGAGCGGCTCACGCTGTTCGACGTCCCGTTGATCTTCACCTCGTAGAAGCCGGTCGCGAGGGTGCTCGGGAGGAGAAACTTCATCTCACCGGCCGACAGAATCGGGTTCTGATCGAGCGTTGCCGACACACCGGTCGGGAGTCCCGTCGGAAGCAGCAGCACCGGCCCGAGCGCTCCGGCCCTCTGCTCGGCGACGACGATGAACGAGACGGTCGATCCGGGTGCCGCCTTCTGCGACGCCTGGGTGAGACGCAGAGAGAAGTCGTACGACGGCGCCGCAGCGGTGGTGCTCGTCGCGAGTGCGACGGTGGTCGGTGCGACCGTGGGTGCGGCGAGCGTGCTGACGGGGATCGTGGCGGCGGCGACCGTGGTGGCCACGGCCTTCGTGGTGGTGGGTACGGGCTTCGTTGTGACGACCGCACGCTTTGTCGTGACAGTCCGCTTCGTGGTCTTGGTTGCTTTCGTCGTCTTGCGCATGGTCTTCGTGGCGGCGTCGACCGGCACCATCTCCGGGACCAGCGCTCCGAGCACGAAGGCACCGATCGTTACACACCAGGCACTACGACGAAGCAGGTGACTCATGCACCAAGAGTGGCCCTTTTAGCGACAGCATTCAAGGACCATCGTACGTATACGTATGATTGGCCGTCATTGGTCGTTGGGAACTGCTCATACCTGGTCACTTCCTCGCTTCTGGAACGAGAACGTGACCTACAACGACCGCGTCCGTTGCAGCCATTCCTCGAGCGCCGGTTTCGCAATCGTGTACCCGGCGTCGGCGACGGGTCTCACCTTTTCGAAATCGAACAGGCCGACGCCCTTGCTGTCGACCTTGAGGCACACGTCGTCGCCTGAGAAGCCGACCGACGACTGCTGGTGCACGGAACCGAGCATCATCGTCCGAATAAGCACCGACGAAAGATTCGGATACGCCGATTGACGCCGACCCCATGACGACCGAAGTGCCCGCCAACCAGAGAGCGAGTGCCCAAAATCGGCAGCCGCCGTTGGCCCACTCGTCGGAGAAACGTCGATGGCGACGATCGTGCCGATACCGGGATGATCCCGCATTTGCTGCACCGGGAGATTCGCCAGTACGCCGCCGTCGACAAGAAGATCGCCACGAAACGGGACGGGCGGCAAGACACCCGGAATAGCGACGCTCGCCCGAACCGCCACCGCCAGGTCGCCACTGGCATGTAGTTCCAGACGCGAAGCCGTGAGGTTCGTCGAGATGCAGTAAAACCCGAGCATGAGGTCATTGATGTCCCACCCGCCCAGGGTTGCGGCGATACTCTTCGAAATGCGCTCACCCTTGAGCACTGACACAACCGGAATCGTGTAGTCGAGGAGCTTGTGGAACTGGCGAACGACGGTGTCGAGTATCTCGTCGGGCGGAAGCATCATGGCGACGAGTGCACCGATTGGAGCGCCGATGGAGGTTCCGCCGACGCGATCGATCGGTATGCCCAGTTCTCGCATCGCGCGTACGACGCCGATGTGGGCAAACCCACGAGCTCCGCCCCCGGAAAGGACTAGGCCGAGCCCTTTTCCAATTGATAAGCGTGCCAACCTTTGAATATCGGCGCATTCCGCACCGGCGGCGCCGGACTCACTCGCCCGCAGGTGCACGATGTCTTCGGCCCCGTACCGTTGGAGAAGATCCGCACTCCCCTGTGGGTGGCTACCCGATCGATGGATCACGGAGAGCCACAACGTCAGACCATCGATACCGCGCAACTCGTCGACGTAGGCACGCAACAGGCACTCTTCGCGCTCATCGGGATGAGCAGACATGACGAGGATCACACGATCCGCATGACGCAGCGACCGTCGCGTCCAAGCCGTCAGCTCTGGCCCGGAGTCACATTGGTAGACCACGCGTTCGTTTTCCAGATCGGCCCGATGGAGGAACGACGAAAGACGCGGCCACACCTACCGTGTCGACGCCGGCCTGCGAGATGCCGTCGGAGGCGAGGAGCGAGTCGACCCGTTGGCTCGAGAGGCACACGCTTGGCCCATAACGATTGAATTCGGCCAGAAACGATTCGGCGAACGCGTTGTGATCAATCGGGGCAGTGATCGCGAGCGTGACGACCGACGCCCGAGAGCGCACGACCGGACGCGCCCCGTGCTGCAACACACTTCGCGCAACATGGAACGCAAGCGAAGCATGTCGCGACATCAACCGCTCGAAACTGTCCGCCGAAAATCGGGCGAGCGTCGCATCACGGACAGCACGTACGGTTGCCGCCCTCGGGGCCCCGTCGAGCAAACCGAGTTCACCGACGATGTCTCCGTTGCCCATCTCGTTGAGAACGCGCTCCGACCCCGTGACGGTGAACGTAATCGCCTCGAGCCGACCGGAAACCACAAAATAGACGGCGTCGGAAGCGTCGCCCTCCCGGAAGAGGACCCGCCCCGCCTCCATGTATTGCCAGGTGAGTGCGTCGAGCACGTCGCGAACGACGGATGCACTGGATGCGCTCGACGCACTCGACGTGCCGGACGCACCGGACGCACCGGACGCACCGATCAGCTTCTCGATCATGATGGCGACCTGGGATTCGTTGAGCCGTTCTCGGGCCGCTCGCGTGACCTCCTCCGCCGCATCGGGCGTCGCGGCCAGCCAGCGTTCGAACGTCGCTCGATCGACCTTGTACACCTCACAGGGTGCCGACGCCTTCAGCGTGGCGGTGCGACGGCGACCGGTGACCACGGCGATCTCGCCGAGCAGGCCACCGGGCTCGATCGTGTTGACCAACACGTCACCCGATGCCGCCGAACTCATCGCCCGAAGCTGACCCGACCGGAGGTAGAACACCTCGTGGGCTTCGTCGCCCTCGCGCACCAACACGTCGCCTTCCGCGAGGAGAACGAACTCTGCCTCTCGCGTCAGTTCATGCAGTGCCGCCGGGTCGATGTTCACGTACTTCGCCACTCCTTGGGGCGGAGGTACGAAGTCGCCATGCTGGGAGGATACGCCCGAGGCGCCAGATCATCAACCAGTTCCTCTGGTTGGTACTCCTAAAACGCAAGCGGCGGGGTCCGAAGACCCCGCCGCTCGGCAGTACGTGTAGGTACCCGACGTGAACAACGTGAACAACGTGTACTACGTGGACGTAGTACTCGACGTCGTGGACTATTCGTGAACTTAGTAGTCGTCCATTCCGCCGCCCATACCTCCGCCGCCTCCGGCAGCAGCTGGTTCGGGCTTGTCGACGATGACCGCTTCGGTGGTCAGGAACAGCGCGGCGATCGACGCTGCGTTCTGCAGGGCCGAGCGTGTGACCTTGCCGGCGTCGATGACGCCTGCTTTGACGAGATCCTCGTATTCGCCGGTTGCGGCGTTGAGTCCTTCGCTGGCCTTCTTCATGGAGCGGACCTTGTCGATGACGACACCGCCCTCCATGCCTGCGTTGATCGCAATCTGCTTGAGGGGCTCTTCGACGGCCTTGGCCACGATGCGAGCGCCCGTTGCTTCGTCGCCGGTGAGCTTGTCAGCAGCTTCGAGAATCGCCTTCTGCGCACGGAGCAATGCAACGCCGCCGCCGGGGACGACGCCTTCTTCAACCGCAGCCTTTGTCGTCGATACGGCGTCTTCGATGCGGTGCTTCTTCTCTTTGAGTTCGACCTCGGTGGCAGCGCCGACCTTGATGACGGCAACGCCACCGGACAACTTGGCAAGACGCTCCTGGAGCTTCTCGCGGTCGTAGTCGGAATCGGTGTTGTCGATCTCGGCCTTGATCTGGGCGATACGGCCCTTGACGTCGTCCTTCGAGCCGGCGCCCTCAACGATGGTGGTCTCGTCCTTGGTGATGACGACCTTGCGGGCCTTGCCGAGCAGGTCGAGGGTGACGTTCTCCAGCTTGAGGCCAACCTCTTCGCTGATGACGGTGCCACCGGTGAGGATCGCCATGTCTTGGAGCATGGCCTTGCGGCGCTCGCCGAACCCAGGAGCCTTGATGGCGACGGACTTGAAGGTGCCACGGATCTTGTTGACCACGAGGGTTGCAAGTGCTTCGCCTTCGACGTCTTCGCAGATGATCACGAGGGACTTGCCCGACTGCATGACCTTCTCGAGGACCGGCAGCATGTCGCGGATCGCGGTGATCTTCGAGCTGACGAAGAGGATGTAGGGATCGTCGAGCGATGCCTCCATGCGCTCCATGTCGGTGGCGAAGTACGGGGAGATGTAGCCCTTGTCGAAGCGCATGCCTTCCACGAGGTCCATGTGCATGCCGAATGTCTGGCTCTCTTCAACCGTGATGACGCCGTCTTTGCCGACCTTGTCGATGGCCTCGCTGATGAGTCCACCGATCTCGGAGTCGGCGGCGGAGATGCTTGCGACCTGGGCGATCTTTTCCTTCGAGCCATCGACAGACTGGCTGATGGCCTTGATTGACTCGACTGCTGCAGCAACAGCAATCTCGATGCCCTTCTTGAGGCTCATCGGGTTCGCGCCAGCGGCCACGTTGCGGAGGCCTTCACGGACCATCGCGCCAGCAAGCACGGTGGCCGTCGTCGTGCCGTCACCGGCGACGTCGTCGGTCTTCTTCGCGACTTCTTTGACCAGTTCGGCGCCGAGACGCTCGTAGGGGTCTTCGAGGTCGATTTCCTTCGCAATGGAAACACCGTCGTTGGTGATCGTGGGGGCGCCCCACTTCTTCTCCAGGACAACGTTGCGACCTTTTGGTCCCAGCGTCACCTTCACGGCGTCGACGAGTTGTTGCATGCCCTTTTCCAGGCTGCGTCGAGCGACTTCATCGAACGCGATCATTTTCGCCATGTTCGTCTCCTCAAGAGTGTTTCGGACAATT
>JANOWU010000185.1:0-2473 GCA_031418035.1 Acidimicrobiia bacterium | reverse complement strand
CGCCGCTGAGTGTGAAGGGTGGGCCCCGTGGCTGCGGGTCCACTGCGGTAGCGTTGCGTCATGCAGCAACCGAACAAAACGTTGGCGACGTGGTTGATCGGCTCGATCGCAGGGGCGGGGGTCCTGGTGGGAGGCGCCGCTGCGACAAAGAACGAAAGCCCCACACGTAGTGTGCAGAAGGTCGAGTCGGAGTTGCCAGAATGCGAAATGGGCGACGGCCAAAAGGGCCGACTCTACGGCGATCTCTGCAGCACGACCGCCCCATTCGGTTGGGTCTCGGGCTCGGAGTCGACTCCAGACTCTGCACCATAGGACTATGCACCGTAAGGCGTCGGCGGCTGCCTGGTTCGACACCGCCCATTCGTTGCGGACATAGTTAGAACAGCGAAAAACCTTCCCGGATGCCGATAGGACGTGACCCATGAAGTTCACCTGGTTCAACCTGATGCCTTGGCCCGACCTTCCCGATACGTTTCGGGAGGACCATCGGTCGGTGTGGGTCGACATCGACTCGAAGCTCTTTGACCCGGCGCGGGCCAACCAGGTGTACCACGAGTACATAGACCAGCTCGAATACGCCGACGCCCTCGGCTTCGATGGCATCGGGGTCAACGAACATCATCAAAACGCGTACGGCATCATGCCGTCGCCGAACCTCATCGCGGCGGGGTTGGCCCGCCGCACGAGCAAGGCGGCGATCTGCGTCATCGGAAACTCGATCGCTCTGTACAACCCGCCCATCCGCGTCGCCGAGGAGTTCGCGATGCTCGACTGCATCTCCGGGGGACGCCTGGTCGCAGGGTTCCCGGTTGGTACGTCGATGGACACAAACTATGGGTACGGACAAATCCCAGCGCTGACAAGAGATAAGTACGCAGAGAATCATGAGCTGATCATGCGGGCCTGGTCGGAGCAGGAGCCGTTCGCTTTCGACGGCAAGTACAACCAGCTTCGCTACGTGAACTGCTGGCCAAAACCGATCCAGAAGCCCCACCCGCCGATCTACATTCCCGGTGGTGGGTCGATCGAGACGTGGGACTTCTGTCTCGACCACGACTACAACTACTCGTACCTTTCGTACTCGGGGTACATGGCCGGCAAGCTGCTCATGGACGGGTACTGGGAGCGGGTGGCAAAACGAGGCAAGGACGACTCTCCGTATCGAGCGGCGTTCGCACAGGTGATCTGCGTCGCCGAGTCCGACCGGCAGGCCGAGGAGCTCTACGCCGAACACGTCGACTACTTCTACAACCGATGCCTCCACGTCTACCCGGGGTTCGCGGAAGCGCCGGGCTACCGCACAGTGAAGACCATAAAGGCCGGCGCGCTGAGCCAGCTGCGAAAGAGCAACCTGCGGAACTACTCCCAGCTCTCCTGGAAGGACCTCGTGGAGAAGGGATACGTGATCGCCGGTGGCCCCGATACCGTACGTGAACGTATGGAAGACATGATCAAATCACTACGCGTCGGTCACATCTTCGGCCTGTTCCAAGTTGGCAACATGCCCGATGAAAAGGTCCGTTACAGCAGTCGGCTGTTCGCGGAAAAGGTCATGCCACAGCTACAGAACATGTGGCCGGATTGGGCAACCGACAATCGCTGGTGGATCTCGCCGCTCGAGGATCGAGTGCGTCCCGATCAAGGTTTCGGCGACCACATACGAGACTCGAAGATCGGTAACTAAGCATACATATGAGTTCCACAACAGCTACGAACGCGTCCACGATTTCAGTCACTACGCCACGGGGCATTTCGGGAAAGGTTCACGTTCGCTCGAACTCTTCGGCGACGGGAACGCCAATTGTGTACTTTCACGGTGCCACCGGCCTCCTCAGCGAAGAACCATTTCTCGACGCACTCAGCGAGACTCACGCCGTGTTCGCCCCGGAGTGGCCGTCGTTCGGCGTCGAGGAAACGGAGACGGCGATCGAGGACATGCTCGATTTCACACTTCATGGTGCTGACCTGGTGAAGTCGTTGGCGGCGAACTACGGGTGGACGTCGGCACCGATCGTGATCGGCAACGACATGGGCGCGATGATCGCTGCGGAGATGGCGTGTGTGAACCCGGCGTCGATGCAGCACCTGGTGTTGATCAGCCCCTTCGGGCTCTGGGACAACGCCAATCCCATCGGCGACATGTTCACGTGGCTCCCGTTCGAGTTTCCGGAGAAGTTGTTCCACGATGTCGCGCTCGGCACGCGTCTGCTGACGAGCGGACTCGATTTCGAGGACGCGGTTGCGATCGAGGCCTTCCAGATTCGCAATGCACGACAACTCGGCACGGCCGGCAAGATCATGTTCCCGATACCGAATCGTCGACTGTCGAAACGTCTGTACCGCTGCGACACACCGACGGTGATTGCCTGGGGCGCGCAGGATCGTTTCACGTTGACCGTGCCCTACTCAGAGCTGTGGCAGCGGTCGATGGCACACGCGAAGACCGTGATCATCGACGACGCCGGACACATGG